>CAZNGW010000044.1:20445-22358 GCA_964572925.1 uncultured Candidatus Cloacimonas sp.
TGCTTTCTGATGTAGTCAGCAAACTTATGATAATGCTCTTCACTTCGCACTATATGATCAAAATACTCTTTTTGCCAGAAATGCCCGCTTCTGCCCAAAGCCTTATTTATTTCATTGGCAGTAAATGATTTTAGAGAACTCATAATATCTTCAAGCTTGTTATCAGCCAATGGTTCAATAAGCAAATGCACATGATTTGCCGCAATAGTATATTCCCACAATTTGTATCTTTTCTCATTAAAGAAATGCAAAGCATTAACTATTATCACTTTGCATTTTTCCAAGGCCAAGAGGCATTCCCCATAATTGCAATCAAGCCAATGCTCAATTTTGCGGGAAAAAAGCCTGTTATATTCAGCCTGCTCACAATCTGACAAAGGCTCTGGATGAACAAGAAACCACTCTTTTCGATCTTGAATCCACTGTTGCAGTTTGGCTTGCGGGATGGAATCTGCAGTTCTAAAGGTAACAAAGTAGCAAACGGTGTTTTGTCTTAGGTGAGGCAGGTTGCCAAAATATAGGTTTTTCTCTGCAGCTTTGTCATAGAAGTTCATGGTTGCTCCTACAAGGTGGAAGCGTCATCCTGACGCTTGTTTTTTTATAAGCTCCATCTTGATAGTGGCAACGTCATCCTGACGTTGTATATTTGTCAAGCTTCAAGATGAAGCTTCTACGTAGATACGTCATCCTGACGTTGTATATTTGTCAAGCTTCAAGATGAAGCTTCTACGTAGATACGTCATCCTGACGTATGTATTTTACCAAGCTTCAAGATGAAGCTTCTACTTTCTTACCACATATCTTCAGGTACTTTGGTTTTCTTATCATCTTCTTCTGTCTTCTCTGCGCTTGGAGCGTATTCATCCATATATTCACCTACGCAATCGGAAACCCCCCAGCCTACATTTCCCATGTGTTTGGATGCAGCTTCCAGCCTGTTCCAGAAAACCAGCTGTTTTGCTTTGGAGAGCTTCGTAAGATGTTTCAAGGTAGCCGACCAAATGTTGATCGTTGCATCGGCATATTGTTCCCAAACTCCGTATTTTCTGATGGACTTAGCACATTCCTCACAATAGAATACCATCAATTCTGCCAATCCTTCCGGGTCTCCAATGGCATGTTTATAATCACTCAGCGCTTGCCTGGCGTTCTTAAAAGAAATCTTTGCCTTTACAGAGGAAGGATTCACCCCATTTGATATTTTTTGCTTATACTCATCCAAAGCGTTTTCACCAAGCTTGAAGCGGGTATGTAGAAATTGCTTGTTCTCTTTGCGGAGCTTATACAAAGCGTCGATGGTGCAAATCAATTCTTCACGCCGCATCTGGGATAGAACGATTTTCACATCTGTCCAGGTGGGTTGGGTTTTCTTGTTTTCGGGCATTTTCTATTTTCTCCTTGTTCATAACCGGCTTCGGTAACCTGATGCCTTTCATACAGCTATATACGTTGTGTTGCATGAAACGGCATTTGGTGCAACACAAAGTCCAGCATAAAAAGTCATTTTATATTATCGGTGCCTGAAATCGAAACATGGAATCTCACATTTCGATTTCGGGGTATCAAATCGATATATGGTTTTCTATTCAAAGCTTAATCTTCCCCATTTTCAACAAACGAGATTGAATCGCCCAGGTTGTTCTTTCATGGGTTTTTGCTATGGCAGTGGTATCAATTCCTCTGTCATACTCGTCTACCAGCCTGGCATCTTCCTCCGCTGTCCAGGCATTTCCTGTATTACCTGGTGCACTGCGTTGCCGTTCTCTGCGCGATTCCTGATGTTTCAATAGCTCCAAAGCAGTATATAAAGCCCGAACCGTCTCAGGATTTTGAAAAACACTGTCATTCTCCATGATCTCGCCGGTAAAGGGATTAACCCCATCCGCCAAACGCTGAATGATCTCAATGGCTCT
>CAZNGW010000045.1:0-18539 GCA_964572925.1 uncultured Candidatus Cloacimonas sp.
CCAATGGGGCTTATTGGCATGTTTGGCGCATTCTTTCGAGGGTCTTCGCTGCGCTTCGAACCCATCGCTATGATCTTTCGCCCTGTGGGCTTGGCTGAACCGATGATTTTGTTAATGATACACCTTTCCACTTCTTAAACCCCTCGACCCCAAGACTTCTCGACTCCATGACCCCAAGACTTCTCGACTCCACAACTCCAAGACTCCCGCACTCCAACACTCCCAAGTATTCACCCGGTTCTATCTGAGAGTAAGCGTAATCAAAAAAATGCATTGACAGAATTTTCATTTATATTTACAAGAGATTTATCATGGTAGGAGGTGGTAATGTTTGCTTTAACTGATTGGAGATTAGGCAGAACCCTCGTTCTGCTTATATTATTGGCAACCACAGGAAAGGTTTTTGCCCAATTTGGGGGTGGCAGCGGTACCGCTGAAGATCCCTATCTTATTCAAACCGCAGCCCATTTAAACTACGTCCGGGTGTGTAGAACTGCACATTTTCTACAGACTAATTCGATTGATTTAAACGTAGCTCCATATAATCAAGGTTCTGGTTGGAACCCTATTGGAACACCTACTGCGCCATTTTCCGGCTCTTATGATGGAGGATGTTTTACTATATCTGGACTATATATAAACCTATCATATTCGTTGGCAGGACTTTTTGGGTTTACCTCCAATGCAGAGATTACCCGGGTGAG
The DNA here is from genome assembly GCA_964572925.1 of uncultured Candidatus Cloacimonas sp. GTDB lineage: Bacteria > Cloacimonadota > Cloacimonadia > Cloacimonadales > Cloacimonadaceae > Cloacimonas. The sequence goes on from CAZNGW010000045.1 coordinate 705, forward strand.
ACTGGAAAATGCAAGCATCACTGCTTCTTCATGGGTAGGATCGCTTGTGGGCAACTGCAATGATACAAACATATCAAGCTGCCTGATAAGTTCAAACGTAACTGGAGATGATTTGGTCGGAGGTCTTGCAGGCATTATGGAATCTTGCAATGTAAGTGAATGTCAGATTATTGCTACTGTAAACACTTTATCTGGAACTCAAATTGGTGGATTGTGTGGATGTGCAACAGATTGTAACTTCATATCTTGTAAAACAGGTGGCACATGCAGTGGCACAATGTATATCGGAGGGATAGTCGGATGTTCTAATGGCACTACTCTATTAAACTCATATTCCAGCATGAATCTGAATAGTGGACTGTATATGGGAGGGTTAGTCGGGCAAATGGACTTTGGTTCTTTGGGCTTTTCTTATTTTAACGGAACAATGTCCAATGGAATGGAGGAAGGAGGTTTGATAGCTGATGGTTCCGCTGTGACGGTTACTAATAGCTATTGGGACACCCAAACAAGTGGAACAAACACTTCAGATGGTGGAGAAGGCAGGACAACAGCTCAGATGACATATCCCTACTCCAGTAACACTTATGTAGGATGGGATTTTGATGGAACTTGGGTTGCTGATTCTACTGAAACCGAAAATGGAGGTTATCCTTATCTGCAAATGAATTCTCTGAGTGGGGCTGTGGACGCTCCAAACTTTTCACATGCTTCAGGTTATTACAACAGCTCGTTTATGTTGACTCTGCAGTCCAATACATATAATTCAATAATATACTACTCAGTTGATGGAACAGAGCCATCTATGCAGTCCACTATTTACTCTACGCCAATAGCTATAACGGAGACAGTAACAGTCAAGGCATTTGCCATGCGCCCTGGGTGGGTTAACAGTAATACGGTTACAGCAAACTATTACTTAGGCATGTATGGTGGGGGCAATGGCACTGAAACGGATCCATATTTAATCTCCACACCAGTTCAATTATATAATGTTCGTTATGCCTTGGATGCATGTTTTAAACAAACACAGGACATTGATATGAATGTTGAGCCTTTTAATACAGATATTGGCTGGACTCCAATTGGAAATGCTGTTACAGACGGCTATATCTCATTTTCAGGCATTTACGATGGTGACGCTTGGAAAATATCAAACTTGTATATAAACACAAATATAGTTTATGCTGCATTATTCGGAGGAACAAGTGGAGCTGAGTTACGTAATATATGCCTGGACGATGTTGATGTTAATGGAAATTCATATACAGCAGGATTGGTTGGCTATTGTGTCGGTTCGGTGATTGAGAGATGCAGCGTTAGTGGTGTTATTCATGGCAATTACTCCGTAGGTAGTTTATTTGGTTTTTTGGGAAGTTCAAATGTGTCGAATTGTTTTTCTCATGCGGCAGTATCAGGCTACTCAGGTGTAGGAGGATTAGTAGGGCACATCTATCTCAATTCAGATGTTGTAAACTGCTATTCAACAGGATTGGTTATATGTAGTGGATCAGCCCATGGTGGATTGATTGGTGAAGCTACTTTAACCAGTTGGAATGTTTCTGCCTCCTATTGGAATATTGAAACAAGCGGACAAAGCACATCGGTTGCCGGAATTGGCAAAACCACAGATGAAATGACTTTCCCTTATGCCCAGGATTGTTATGAAAACTGGTTGTTTGACAATATCTGGAAAAGCGATGAGGAGGGTATAAATGGAGGCTATCCTTATTTCTACCGAAGAGTACGCTCTCCTCTGATAACTAACACCCCAGTGTCTTCGGAAATACCAGTTATGGTTACAATTTCCTGTGAAACTGCAGGATCAAGAATATTCTATACTTTGGATGACAGTATTCCTGATGTGAATTCAATCTCATATTTAGAGCCTTTTTATGTTTATCCTGACGCAGATAGTATCGTTTGCGTGAAAGCAATTGCCATGAGAGATGGCTTTATCGACAGCGGTATCACCTCTCAAATCTTGAATTTTCACTATGGATCTGAGCTAATGGATGGTTCAAATGTTGCTCAAGTTCTATCGATGTCCTTATACCCCAATCCTACAACCGGGGAATCAAGGATCAAGATAGTTACCTCGAAACCAATTTCACCAAAAATTGATATTTACAACGCAAGGGGACAACACATCAGATCGCTGATAGATAAGGTGCCTGGACAAGGTGAATATACTCTGTTTTGGGACGGGAAAGATAATAAAGGATTAAAAGTAGCGACAGGAGTTTATTTTATTCGCTTGGATCTTGGACATTATAGCTATAATCGAAAACTGGTAGTAATAAAGTAGTCTATTGGCACTCTGGTCAACGCATAAACGGAGTGCGAGAAATATAACTAAGTTAATGTACTGCGGAAGAAAGCAGCTTTCCCTTGACACTAATCCAAGCTCGGAAATTGTGGCATTCTGTATAAAAAACTGCACAAGGAGTATCAATGAAGACCCTTACCCCGAGTCCAAGTGATATCCAGCAAAGCTGGTATGTCATTGATGCGACGGGACTGCCCCTTGGCCGTTTATCCACTAAGGTTGCCACGCTGCTACGCGGCAAGCACAAACCTTATTATGTGCCGAATATCGACACAGGCGATTTTGTGATCGTGATCAATGCGGAAAAAGTCCGCATCACCGGTCTGAAAGCGCTGCAGAAGGTTTACAAAAGCTTTAGCGGATATCCCAGCGGCTTGAAGGAAATCCCGTATGCAAAGGTGTTGGAAGAGCATCCCGAAAGGATTATTGAGCACGCCGTAAAAGGCATGATGCCCAAGAATACCCTGGGACGCGCCATGTTCAAAAAACTGAAAGTTTATACCGGAAGCGAGCATCCGCATGCTGCGCAAAAGCCGGTTGAACTTAGTCTTTAGGAGGAAAAGGCATGCAATATTATGATGCCGTTGGAAGAAGAAAAAACGCCGTAGCCCGCGTCCGGCTTACCCCCGGAACCGGAAAACGCATTATCAACAAAGTTCAGATGAAGAAATACCTGCAACGCGAAACCCTGGAAATGGTGGTGGAACAGCCTCTGCAAACCGCCGGCCTTTCCGATAGTTTCGACCTTTATGTAAACGTTTGCGGAGGCGGACTTTCCGGTCAGGCCGGAGCCATCCGTCACGGTATTTCCAGGGCTTTGGTGGAATATGACGAAAAGCTGCGCCCTGCTCTCAAAACCCGTGGATTTTTAACCCGCGATCCCCGTATGGTGGAACGGAAAAAATCCGGACGCCCGAAAGCCAGAAAGAGATTCCAGTTCTCCAAGCGTTAAACCAAGTGGGTTTTGGGGGAGTACCGATCACTCCCCCTGCTGGAAAATGAAACTCTTTTATTTAACCAGGCTATTTAGCCAAAATAAGCTTCCGGAACGCTTGCAAGGCGGTGAGGACAAGCTTCCTCTGAATTGCTTACACCGTCCGGAAGAAACTCAAACCGTAGAATAGGAGAAAATAATGTCCGTAGTTTCGATGAAACAACTGCTCGAAGCCGGTGTTCACTTTGGACATCAGACCTTCAAGTGGAATCCCAAAATGAAGAAATATATCTTCATCAAACGCAATGGGATCCATATTATCGACCTGAAGCAGACTGTTGATGCCATCAACGAAGCCTATCAGTTTGTGAAGGAAGTGGCCTCAAGGGGAGAATACATCCTCTTCGTAGGCACCAAGAAACAGGCTCAGGTCGCCATTCGTGAATCTGCCGAAAAAGCCAACGTGTTCTATGTGAATCAACGCTGGTATGGCGGAATGCTCACCAATATGGCCACTATTCGCCAAAGCATTGAAAAGATGAAGTATTACGAGGAAATCGTAGCCGACGGCACGATCACCAACTATACCAAGCTCGAACAGCAAAAGATGAAACGCATGCATGACAAGATAGAATTCTCGCTTGGCGGCATTCGCGATATGGATGCCGTTCCCGGTTGCGTGTTTGTGGTGGATACCGAATATGAAGATATCGCCGTTCACGAAGCCAGAATCCTGAATATCCCCATCGTGGCCATGGTTGATACCAATTGCGATCCCGATCTGGTGGATTATGTGATTCCCAGCAACGACGATGCTACCCGTGCCATTCATCTGATTTCCGATATCATGGCCAACGCCGTGATCGAAGGTCGCGGAATCGCTTCCGAAGGCCAAACATTTGACGCTGCCAAAGCGGAAACTGAAGCTCCTGAAGCCGAACTTGCCGCTGCCGCAGAAGAAGAAAAAGTTGAATTCGACGTCCCCGAACTGAAAGGGGAATAACTTAAATATCATAACCCTTGGGGTGGAGCGGCAGCCCCGCTTCACCCTTCACTTAAGTTCATAGATAAGGAGATAAAAATGGCAGAGATTACCGCAACCATGGTAAAAGAGCTGCGTGAGAGAACCGGCGTTGGCATGATGGAGTGCCGTAAAGCGTTGGTAGAGAAAAACGGTAATATGGATGAGGCAATAAAGTACCTGCGTGAGCGCGGAATCAGCAAAGCCGAAGGTAAAGCAAGCCGCGAGACCAAAGAAGGCATCATCCATTCCTATATACACTTCAACGGCAAGATTGGCGTGATGCTGGAGCTGAATTGCGAGTCCGACTTCGTGGCCAGAACCGATGAGTTCAAAGCCCTGGCCGATGAGATCGCTCTGCAAATCGCAGCCACCAATCCTTTGGCGATCAGTGCTGAGCAGATTGATCCAGCCATCCTTGAGCGCGAGAAAGAGATCGCTCACAACAAGGCCGTGCTTGATGGCAAGAAACCCGAGATCGTAGAAAAGATCGTGGAAGGCAACCTCAAAAAGTTCTGCAGCGAGCATAGCCTGATGGAACAGGAACTGATCGCAGACAGCACCCGCACCGTAAAAGACCTGCTGACCAATGCGATAGCCACAACCGGCGAAAATATCCAGATCGCCCGTTTCGTACGCTATCAACTGGGTGGCGAATAAGCCGACTTCATATTTGAATTAACACTATAATTATCGCAACCGGGAGCCAAGTTATGAGCAACGAATTTAAAAGCGAGAATGTTAAACGCGTGCTGCTGAAGCTTTCCGGTGAAGTATTAGCCGGTGATAAGGGTTTCGGTTACCACGATGCGGTAATCGACACCCTCACCGACGAAATTGTTACCGTCCACAAGCTGGGTTACAGCCTGGCAATCGTTTTGGGCGGAGGGAATATTTTCCGGGGTGGCAGCTGGAAAAACCAGGAACTGAACAGGGTGGTGCTGGATAGCATTGGCATGCTGGCCACAGTGCAGAATGCATTGTACGTAGCTGAGATTCTGGAATCAAAAGGATATGCCTGTCAGGTTCTTTCTTCTTTGGCAATCGACAAAGTGGCAAAGCGTTACAGCCCTCAGGATGCCATTAAAGCACTTGAGGAACAAAAGATATGTTTCCTCAGTGGGGGAACCGGCAATCCTTATTTTACCACAGATACAGGAGCAGTTTTGCGGGCCTTGGAGATCAAAGCAGACCTGGTTTTAAAAGCCACAAAAGTAGATGGGCTCTACACTGCAGATCCCCAAAAAGATCCGAATGCACAGTTTATCGCCAGTGCCAGTTACCGGGAATGTGTGGACAAGCGCTTGGGCGTGATGGATCTTACCGCTTTTTCCCTGGCCTCGGAACACAAACTGCCCTTAAAAATATTTAACATAGCCTATCCGGGATCGCTTTCCAGAGTATTGACGCAGGCTGATTTCGGAACCTACATTCACCCCTGAATCCGGGCATGAGCCCAAGAGGATAAGATGGATAACCTGAAAAACACAACCAAAGATAAGATGCAGAAGAGCTTTGACTCCCTGCTGCATCAATATTCCAAGATTCGAACCGGCCGCGCCAGCGCATCAATCCTGGACGATGTCCGGATCAACTATTACGGACAACCGACCCCCGTTAAGCAACTTTGCAATATTTCCATCCCTGAAGCCCGAACCATCATCGTGCAGCCTTGGGATAAAACAACTCTGGGCGACATCGAAAAAGCCATCCTGGCTGCCAATATCGGAATTACCCCCGAAAACGATGGCAACGTGATCCGCCTGCCTTTTCAGCCCTTAACCGAAGACAAACGCAAAGAGATTGTGAAGAGCATCAAGAAGCTTGCCGAAGATGCCAGAGTCGCTATCCGAAACATCCGTCGCGATGCCAATGAGCTGGGCAAAAAGATGAAAAAAGACAGCCAGATCAGCGAAGACGAAGAAAAGAAGCTGCTCAAAGAGCTGCAAGACATCACCGATGACTGGATCAAAAAGATAGACGAAAGCGAAAAAGCCAAAGAAAAAGAGATTATGGAAGTGTAAGCTAAGGTCAGGGTTCTGTAGCTGCCTTTTTTTACCTTAAAAAAAACTACCTATTGTCACTCATACCTGCTTTTTTTACCCTCATACCTGCAAAAGCAGGTATCTCCCTTAATAGCATGAGATTCCTGCTTTCGCAGGAATGAGGAACAGGGTTTATTATGGTAAGGGGATTTGCCAGTGCTTAGCTATCAATCCTTTGGTAATTTATGCACTTATGCACATAGAAGTAGGTCAGTTCCGCCAAGCCTGGTTCAAACTGTATACATTCATATTCAGATGACAAAGCGGTAGCCAGGTTTTCAGCCTGGGCGATCGCATCCAAATACTTATCCGGTTCTTCCTTCACTTCATTAGTAAATCTATCCGCCTCAAAGAGCTTATTTATGTTCAGGTCAATCAGTTGCTTCGAATTTCCTGCCACATGGTTCCACTCCCCACTTTTCATATCGAATACATACTGTGGAATGAACTTGTGTCCGTTTTTGATAATGAACTTCAGCGCATTAACCAGGTATTCGAACTCAGTCTCAGCAAGTGTGTAGTGCAGATTCAGCCTGACCCAACCTGGTTTTATCCCAATATAGCCGATGTTTGTGATCATACATCGGTAATAATCAGACTGTTGTTGCTCAATCTTCATCAGATAGTGTCCATAAGGACCTGCACAGGAACAGCCAGCCCTGGTTTGAATGCCAAAGAGGTCGTTAAACAGACGCGCCACCAACTTCGGATGGAGGATTTTATCCTTATGTACAATGTTAAATGGAATAATCGGAATTTTGCGCTGCATGTCGGTAGGGCCATAGAATCTGATTCGATCATCAGTTTCGAATTCAGATAAAAAGCGTGAGTAATAGTAATCCTCAATTTCCTGGATTGTGTCCTGTCCCACCTTGGATTTTACCTGCATAGCCAAAGCAATCCTGATGGCTTGCAAGATTCCAGGGGTACCGGGTTTTTCTCTTGTTTCAATGTCCTTAACAAATTCCTGTTTTGCCGGAGACACGTAGTCTACAGTCCCACCAGCGGCAACTGTGGGCGGCAGTTGCTTTGGATAGATATCTTCATTGATTATCAGTACTCCTGAGGTTCCCGGTCCGCCCAAAAACTTATGTGGAGAAAAGTAGATGGCATCAAAATAGCATTCAGAATCCCGGTTCATATCTATCTCAATATAGGGGGCACAGGCGGCAAAGTCGAAACAGGCCAAAGCATTGTGGCGATGCAGAATGCGGGCAATGCCATAAACGTCAGTTTTTAGTCCGGTTACATTGGATGCAGCAGAAAATGAACCTATTTTGGGGCGTTTGGCATAGCGGGGATCGGAGACTGTCTTTTCCAGGGCTTTCAGATCAATGCCCATGTCCTCTGCCAAAGGTATTTCCACAATGTCGCACAGGGTTTGCCGCCACATGATCTCATTGGAGTGATGCTCATAAGGGCCAACGAACACAATCGGTTTATTCTCATGGATGTAATTGCGCAGAGCAAGGTTGCAGGCTTCGCGATCGGGATTGCGTTCCAAACAGCTATCCAGAAAGGCATTTACCCTTTCCCGGGTTGCTGGTGGCCAAAATACTCCCAAAATCTCTTGCAGTTTGGCGATCCCTCCAGTTGTTCCGCTGCCGGTAAAGATGATCTTGCCCTTGGGGCCGGCATTCACAGCTTGCTTGATGATCCTTTCTGTGTCATGCAGCAGGTGCGACATCGTTTTTCCCGTAAAGGTATCTTCCGTGTGCGTATTGGCATAGAATTGCAAGATACGACAAATGTGGTTTTCAATGCTGCTCAGACCTCGTCCACTGGCTGTATAGTCGGCGTAAACCAAAGGCCGCTGCCCAAAAGGCGTTTCAAAGATCATGTTTCTGCCGATTATGTCACGGCGCAGCCAAGCAAGGTTCTTTATTTTTTCTTGTATTTGCATATGAAAATTTCTCCTTCCGCAAAGGCCAGGCATTGCCTGAAAATGTCAAGGTTTTTCCTTGAGGCGTTCCAAAAAAATTCCTTGCCTTTATCACCATGCAGATAATCTTGTCCTATAAAGGCGTTTATTACCTATAAACTATAAGGAGTGCGAAATGACCTTTCTGAAACGCATCGGAATCTTCCTGCTCACCAACTTACTGGTGATGATGGCGATCAGTATAGTGGTGAATCTGCTGGGATTAAAGATGGAAGGCCTGTGGGGCATGCTGGTGCTATGCGCAATGTTTGGCATGGGCGGATCCTTTATCTCGCTTTTACTCAGCAAGTCCATGGCCAAATGGGGTTACAAGGTTCAGGTTTTGCAGCCCGGAGTAAGCCATCCCAAAGCGGCTTTTCTGCTTTCTGCGATTGACAGCATGGCCAGAGAAAGAGGCCTTAAAACTCCTGAAATAGGCATCTACAACAGTCCTGATGCCAATGCCTTTGCAACAGGCGCATCGGCAAACAGTGCACTAATTGCTTTTTCCAGCGGCCTGGTGGACCGGCTGAACGAAGATGAGCTTGCCGCAGTGGCCGGACACGAGCTTACCCATATCACCAATGGCGACATGGTTACCATGACTCTTTTGATGGGCGTTGTAAATACCTTTGTGATGTTCTTTGCCCGCCTGCTTACCTTTGCCATCGATAATGCCCTGCGTGATGACAGAGGTGGCGGCCTTGGCTATTTCGGCTATGTGCTTGTAGTTACTGTTTTGCAGAACGTCCTTATGCTTTTGGCCTACATACCGATCTCTGCTTTTTCGCGCTGGCGGGAATTCCGGGCTGATGCAGGAGCAGCCAGACTTGCCGGAGCGGGTGCGATGATCAGTGCCCTCAGACAGATTTCTCTGGCCTATGCACCGGAAAAACGAAGTGACAGCTATGCCCTGGCCAAGATCAATAATCAGCGCAGAGTGTCTCTTTTTGCCACCCATCCGTCCATAGAAGCCCGCATTGCACGCTTGCAGGAAATGTTGTGAAACAGATTTTACAGCTCGAGATAGAAAAACTTGCCCTGGGTGGTTTCGGCATAGGATTTCGCGAAGGCAGAGCCATCTTTGTGCCCTACACGGCACCAGGTGACAAGGTTGATGTAATCATCACCCACCAGCACAAAGATCATGCCTTCGGCAAAGTGAACCATTTCCACAGCCGTAGCGTTGATTTCCATCAGCCTGAGTGTGAAGCCTTCGGCGGTGAATTCCCTTGTGGCGGATGCGATTGGCTGATGCTGAATTATGAGGCACAGCTAAAGGCCAAGCATGCTTTGGTAAATGAGCTTTTCAGTTCCTTTGTACCGGAAAACCTGATCTTCCCGGTTCAGGCTTCACCCCAACAGCAGCATTACCGCAACAAAGTCTTCATGCCCGTAGGCAGGGCAAAACCAAGCGGCAGGATCAGTTATGGGATTTTCTCTCGCTGGACGCATCGCATCGTTTCCCATACTGCTTGCAAAAACCATCTGCCGCTTTTCGACGCCATTGCCAAAACCATTATGGAATTCTGCGAAAAAGCCGGTGTTATGCCTTATGACGAAATCCGGCACCGGGGTCAGCTAAGGCACCTCGGATTCCGCAGTTCTGCAGACGGCAAGCAGGTTTTGGTTATCCTGGTTACCCTCAGTGGGAAATGGCCTTTCAGCAATTTACTGGTAAAAAGGCTTACCGGGGAGTTTCCGGAAATTACTGGGATAATCCAGAACATCAACCGGGAACGGGGAAACATTATCCTGGGCGGTGAAAGCAAAATCCTTTATGGGGTCGATTACCTGTCAGACAGCCTTTCGGGCGTGCAGTTCCGCATCGGTTACCGCAGTTTCTGGCAAGTGAATCCTGGCACCATGGAAAACATCCTGAATAGCATCAAAGCCAATGTCAATCCTCAATCCGTGGTTTTAGACGCTTTTTGCGGAATCGGAGCCATCGGGCTTACTTTGGCCAAAGACCTGAAACAGCTTATCCTGTTGGAGGAGCTGAAGGAAGCGGTGGAAGATGCCAAATGCAACGCTGAACTGAATGGCATTAGTAATGTCAGCTATTACCAGGGAAGCTTTGCAGATCAATTACCAAAGGTTTTTAGCAGCTTTGCTCCCGATACCATAATTCTGGATCCACCTCGTAGCGGAGCAGACCAGATTAGTTTGCAAGCCATTATAAACAAACAAATTAACCGGGTGATTTATCTCAGTTGTTCCCCTATGACCCTGGCTCGAGACTTGAAACAACTGCTGGCTGGGGGCTACAAACTGAAATCCCTGCAGAGCTTCGACATGTTTCCCAATACCTGGCACATCGAATGCCTGGCAATTCTTGACCATAGCTAAACCATGCAAAGCATTGCCAAACTTATTTACCTTATCTTCCTGGCCGGATTGATTCTGCTGACAAGCTGCCATACCAGCGATCCTGAAACGATTGCCCAAAAGGAAATCCGGGACATCCTCTATGATGTCAGCCTGGATTTTAATCTGGACAACATCACGGGCATCATGGATCATGTGCACAGCGAATACCTCCATAAAGGCATGATTTCCTATCACTTAAATGATCTCTGGCTGGATCGTATGGCGCAATTCAGTCTGTTGGAGATTGAGGTTCTCTACATCGAATTTGAAGGCGATAAAGCTGTTGTGCACAGTAACAACAAGTTCAGCTCCGCCATTGAATCCGTTACCCTGCACGAGCCTGAAGATTCGGGAGACATCTCCTACTTTATCAGAGAAAACGGAGTCTGGCTGATCTACGGCAACCAAATGTGGGCAAAGGGAATTCCGGAATTTAGCCGGAAAGGCAATCTCCTGGTGGCCAAAACTTCCCGCTAATTCTCTCCTTTCTGTCAGTCAAGCCGCTATCATATCATTATCATACCGCATGGGCATGTGGTATGATAGGGGTGTGATGGGGTTCTGATTGATTGGAGTTATGGAGCAACATCAGTTATTCCTCATCCCTCACCTCGCGGATGGCCTTTATTGTAGGCGTCCTTGATGTCCTCCAGGCTCACGTGGGTATAGATCTGGGTTGTGGAAAGCTGTGCATGCCCCAATAATTCCTGAATGGCTCGCAAATCTGCTCCGCGGGACAGCATGTGAGTGGCAAAACTATGCCTTAAAGCATGCGGAGTGTAGCCTTTAGCCCGGGCTATAAGTTCAAAGTAGCGTTTCAGGATAATATCCAATTCTCTGGTGTAAAAAGCATTGCCGCTTTTTGTTAGAAACAGGTTGTTGGGGCTGTTCTCCGCCAAAAATTCCGGCCGGACTTTCAAATACTCTGAGATTGCGTCCAAGGCATGGCTGCCAACCGGAACAATCCGCTGTTTATTGCCTTTGCCTGTAACTCGCAAGAGACCTTTCCGCACATCCAGGTCGCTCATTTTAATCCCTGCCAGTTCCATCAAACGCAAACCACTGGAATAGAGCGTTTCCAGAATTGCCCGGTTCCTGATGCCAAAACGTGATGAGCAATCCGGAATAGCAAGCAGGCTTAGGACTTCCTCCTCCGTAAAACACTTGGGCAGGGGTTTTTCGTATTTGGGACGTTTTACCTTGTCCATAGGGTTGTTGACTATCAAGCCCTGGCGTTTACAGAAGCGGAAAAAGCTGTTCAAAGCCGCGCTTTTTCTGGCCAGAGAACGGTTGCAGTCCGGCTTTTCATTCAACCAACGCAGAAAATCACGAATGTTCAGGACACTGATCGCGGTAACCGGAACTTCTGCTTCAAAGAAGCGCTGCACGAAGCTAAAGAACTGCTCCAGATCGAGCTTGTAGGCACTTATGGTGCGCTCGGACTTCCCTTCCAAAGCCAGATTGTCACAAAAGAGTTTGATGCTGTTTTCCATAAACGCATTTTTTCCTTGCCTGAAACCTTGTCGAGTAAAAAATGGCGTTATGAGCAAAAATTGGAGGTTTTATGAACCCCTATATAGATGAAAGCGCCCAAATTGGCCAGAACGTCAGTATCGGCTATAACAGCGTTATTATGGCTGGCGCAAAAATCGGCGATGATTGTCTGATCGGACACAATGTGGTGATCCATCCTCATTCGGTGATTGGAAAAGCCTGCCGGATCGATGATGGAACCATTATCGGGAAAAAACCGCTCTCCAGTCCCCGCAGCATTTTCAAGGTACCCACAGACCTCACCCCTGCCGAACTTGGTGATTTCTGCCAGCTTGGCGCAAACGTGATCATCTACTGTCAATGCAAGATCGGCCACCGAAATCTGATCGCAGACCTGGCAACGGTACGCGAAAACGTTACTTTAGGCGATCTGAACATCGTAGGCCGCAACGTTAGCATCGAGAATTTCGTTACGATTGGCAGCCGCAATAAATTTGAAACAAACAGCTACATAACCGCCTATTCGAAGATTGGCGATTACTGCTTCGTGGCACCCTGCACCGCCACCAGCAACGATAACTATATGGCTCGCGATAAAGAGCGCTTCAATCACTTCAAGGGAATAACCATGGAAGATGGAGCCCGCATAGGCGTTAATGCCACGATCCTGCCCGGAAAGATCATCCACCCGGATGGCACCGTTGCCGCTGGCGCTGTGGTCACCAGAGATGTCCCCGCCCAAACCATCGTGGCAGGAAATCCGGCAAAGCCTTTCAGGACTGTCCCTGAAGCACAACTCATGGAGAATAATCTGGACAAACAATGAAAACTCTGGTCATAATCCCTACCTACAACGAGATCGAGAACATTGAACGCCTGGTGGAAATCGTTCTTGCCAAAAACGAAGAAATCGAGGTTTTGGTATTGGACGATAATTCCCCGGATGGAACAGCTTTGCGGGTAAAATTTATGCAAAGCAGCGAACCCAGGCTGCACCTGATCGAGCGTCCCGGAAAAATGGGTTTGGGCTCAGCCTACGTTACCGGATTCAAATATGCCCTGCAGCAAGGATATGACTATATCATGGAGATGGATGCGGATTTTTCACATAATCCGGAAGACGTTCCCAGATTGATCGCCGCTGCCCAAAAATATGATCTGGTGATCGGCAGCCGTTATTGCAACGGGGTTAATATCATCAACTGGCCGTTTAAACGGCTCCTGATCAGCTATTTTGCCAGCAAATATGTTCGCATGATCACTGGAATGCCGGTAAAAGATCCAACTGGTGGATTCAAATGCTTTCACCGCAGAGTGTTGGAAAGCATCAACCTGGATAAAATTCTTTCCGATGGCTATGCCTTTCAGATCGAAATGAACTTCCGAACCTGGGTTAAGGGTTTTAGCATCAAGGAAATACCAATAGTGTTCACAGAACGCCTGAATGGAGTGTCCAAAATGAGCCGGCACATCGTTTGGGAAGCCGCCTGGATGGTCTGGCACCTGCAAATGCTGAAGCTATTCAAGCTGATCAAATAACATAAGGATTAGAATATGAAGCATTTAGTTTTCTCAATTCTGTTTCTGGCCCTGTTGCTTCCTTGCCTGGCCCAGATGACCACTCCCAGGATGTATGTCCAGAAACTTGCTCTGGATAATGGTAAAAATCCCTCCATCACCTGGCAGAAAGATAAAAGCGCAAATGAGTATATCCTGAAAGCCTGGATCAATACCCGTCCTGAAGAAGTGCTCAGCACCGATACTCATCCCCTGCATACAATTGCCGTTAAACAAGTAGGTGATGGCATTAAATTCCCTTTCACAGTTATCGCTTCCCTGCAATTAGGAAATTTCCGCAATCATTGGAAAGCCGGTGAAGTGATCATGCTGGAAATAACTCACAAAAAAAGCGGGCAGAAATTCAGCTGGCGTCAACCCATACCCGAAGGCACAGCTTTGATAAAAATGCTGGATAAACCCATTATCATCCCGCCTTTCAAGAAATATAAGAAATAATGCTGGAACGTATCAATACCCCAGTCCAACTGAAGGAAGACAGCGATCTTGACCGGGCTTTGCGTCCTAAAACGCTGAAAGACTTCATTGGCCAGAACCACCTAAAAGAACAACTTGAGATCAGCATCCAGGCAGCCCGGTTACGTGGTGAGTCACTTGATCACGTGCTTTTCTATGGTCCTCCCGGCTTGGGGAAAACCACTTTGGCCAACATTATTGCCAAAGAAATGGGGGTAAACATCACCGTTTCCAGCGGGCCGGTGATCGAGAAACCTTCTGACCTGGCTGGAATCCTTACTAATTTGGGACGCCATGAAGCGCTTTTCATCGACGAAATTCACCGTTTGTCCCACGTGATCGAAGAATATATCTATCCCGCTATGGAAGACTTCGAAATGGAAATTATCCTGGATAGCGGACCCAATTCCCGGACTCTCAAGATCCCCATCGAAAACTTCACCCTGATCGGAGCCACTACCAGAGCCGGTCTGCTTACCCCTCCCTTGCGCGATCGCTTTGGAATAGTCCTCAGGCTGGACTATTATGACTTCGATTCGCTTTACCGGATTATCGCACGCAGCGCCAAACTACTGAAGATCACTGCTGAGGATGAAGGAATTTCTGAGCTTGCCAGACGCAGCCGTGGTACTCCACGTATCGCAAACAGGCTACTGCGCAGGGTTAGAGACTATGCTCAAATCAAAGGCAATGGCGTAATTACCAAAGACATCGCTCTGGCAGCCCTGCAAATGTTGCAGGTTGATCATGCCGGTCTGGACGAGATGGACAAACGAATCCTGCATACCATCATCGAGAACTATCGTGGCGGTCCGGTTGGCCTGAAAACAATCGCTACGGCCATCGGCGAAGATGCTGGAACCATTGAAGAGATCTTTGAGCCTTATCTGGTGCAGCAAGGCTTTTTGGAACGCAGTCCGCAAGGCCGTAAGGTTACCTTCAAGGCTTACCGGCACCTTGGCCTTAGCCCGGCTGACTCCCAAAGCGACATTTTCAATTAAACACCGATGAGCACCAAAACTCTGATGCATGGGATCCGCTGGACCCTGCTGACCAGCATCCTGCGCAGAATAGTAAGTTTTGCCCTGTTTATCTTCATCGCCAAATGGCTGACCCAGACCGATCTGGGCATTTATCGCAGCTATAGCCTTATCCTGGTAGTTCTTACCTATTTCACTGTTTGGGGACTTGACTCTCACTATCTGGTTTCCCGCCGTCAGGAAAAAGTAAATTACTATTTTCTTCTACAGACCGGACTAATCTTCTCCGTTTTGATCACAGTATTATTGGCAGCATGTGGAAAGAACATAGGCAAGCTATATCACAGCAATGTATTAGGTAGCATTTTAAGCCTTGGCGGTGGGCTGATAATCGTGGAAGCTTTACGTAGGATCGTGCGCACCCGAGCCCAGAAACTGCTTCTCTTCAAAGAACTTGCCCTGGCCGAAACAATCAATGTTCTGGTTTATAGTGTCTTGAGCTTTGTCTTGATCTTCTTCTGGCGTAAGGTGTGGCTCTTTATTCTGCTGTTTTATGTGGGCAATTTCAGTGAATTGATATACCTTATACTGGTTCTACCTGCCATCCCCAAAGCCAGACTCGGAAAGCTGCTCAGCTTCAAGAAGTTTACACAGAGCTTGCCTGTTATTACAAGATATAAAGGCTTCCTGGCCAACGTAACCCTGATCAACCTGTTACAAATCTATTCTGCCAATGCGCCGGTGCTATTTCTGGGTGCCTTTGTAGAGCCAGCTCTATTGGGAGTGTATTTCTTTGCTACACAGCTTGTTGCCATTCCTGTAAATATGTTCACCACCTCGCTTTCACAGGTGTTCTTTCCCATGATGGCCCAGGGAGAGGCTTCCTCAACCCTGATTGGAATAAGGCGTTACAGTTCTTTGATGCTGAAAATCGGAATTCCCGCATTATTCGCCTATGCGATTGCCTTGCAATACCTTGTGCCAGTGATCTGGGGAGATAAATGGCTGGAGGCGTTACCCTTGATTATGTCATTGGTGCTTTATTACGGCAGCAGCCTTTTACATCATCCCATCAGCGGAATTCCTTTCATATACCGCAAACCCTCCTGGGAGCTGGTCTGGAACCTGGCAACCCTGGCTTTGAGAATGCTTGCTTTGGTTATTGGGCTTAAATTCAGCTTCGATTTCGCCGTGTTGCTATTCTGCGCGGTAAGTGCTCTTATGCATATTGTATTCTATTTCATGTCGCTCAGACTCCTGAAAGCCAGGCTCTGGGAGGAAGGGCTTTTTTTATTGGCACATCTGCCTGTCCTGGCTATTCTGGCACTTGCAGGATTGTATCTGCTACGGTTCTCAATCGTGTTCTCCGTGGTCATTTTTCTTGCCTACACCCTCTATCTTATTGTGGCGGAAAAAGAAACCATGCAGAGTCTGGTCAGCTTGATAAAAAGCTCTATCTGAAAGATATTAGCAGTGGTTCCGTAGTTTTAGTTCCAGGGGATGCGGATTAAGGTAATACTGTCCGGCAAGATAGTCCTTACCGTATTTGCGCACATAATGGTTAAGCAGCGTGATAGGCACGATCAAAGGTACCAAGCCGGCTTTGTACTGATCGATAAGCTCCACCAGTTCAGCCTTTTCTGATGCGGTCAAATCCTTTTTGAAGTAGCCCAGGATATGCAACAGCACGTTTTGGTGACGGGCCGGAGTTGCAGCTTTTTTGGTAGCTGTCATCAGCTGCAGCAGATATTCATTCTGTAACTCAACTAACGGCAATTCATGGCTTTTGGCAACCAGCACACCCATTGATCTGTAGTGAACAGGACTATGCGCCATTAAAAGCAGCTTATGCCGGGTATGGAAATCCATTAGGCCTCCCACTGTCGGTTTGTTTTCAGTTAGCTTTAACCATCTGTGCATAATGAAGATGCGCTCGATGAAGTTTTCTCGGATCACCGGATCGTGCAAACGGCCTTCTTCCTCCACGGGCAACAGAGGAAAGGCCTTCATAAAAGCTTTGGCAAAAATGCCAATCCCTGTTTTGGCAGCAGCTCCACCAGATTCAGGATACACCTTTACCCGTTCCATCCCACTGGAAGGAGACTTGCTTTTGAACACGAATCCACAAAGCTGCTTGCCGGCAATTTCGGAAATAGCTTCTACGCAGAAATCCTGCATCCGTTGAGTGTGGTCAATACCTGTTTTCTGCGTTAATAATCTGGGATTTGAAGCATCACCGACCAGGCGCATGGCTTCTCTGGGAATCGGCAATCCGCAACCAACTTCCGGGCAGACAGGAAGGTAATCAACATAATTGCCAAGTGTTTCCACCAGCCAACTGTCGTATTTGTGCCCACCGTCATAACGGACTTTGTGTCCCAGCAGGCAGGATGAGATTCCGAGAATTAGTTTTGCTTCCATAGTTTTTTCCTTGGTCGAGAGGTCGAGAAGTTGAGGAGTCGAGGGGTCGAGAGGTCACTAGAGCACCTCATTCCTGCGAAAGCAGGAATCTCATTGGTTAAATTGACGGGAGATTCCTGCTTTCGCAGGAATGAGGAAGGGGGGGGGGCAGGAATGATGAGTAGAAAACATTTTCAGTGCATTCAGTGTTCTCGGTGGTCTTGAATTCAATGCATTCGGTGTTCTCGGTGGTCTTGAATTCGGTGCATTCGGTGTTCTCGGTGGTTAATCTTAAAAATCCGTGAAA
>CAZNGW010000045.1:18639-22224 GCA_964572925.1 uncultured Candidatus Cloacimonas sp.
TCTTGAATTCGGTGCATTCGGTGTTCTCGGTGGTTAATCTTAAAAATCCGTGAAATCCGTGTAAATCCGTGGGACAATTATCCATTCAAAACATGGCATCCAGCAGTTCATCAAGTTCCACAGCACCAAAGAAACTGACATAGTCCATCTCTACAAGTGTTTCGGTAAGGGCTTCACGGTTGTGCGGTAAGCCTTTCAGGGCAGCTTCAAGCTCCTGGATATCCCGGGAACTGAAGAAATCGCCAAAGATACTGACTTCCTCGATAATACCTTTGTTCACCTGCAGGTATATCTCGATCAATCCAGCTTTACAGCGAAATTCATGCGACAGATTGTAACGGGGAGATTTGCCGAAATTCCATTCCCAAGTAGCGTATTTGTCCTTTACAAGTTGTTCGATGGCGGCTTTATCCGCCTCAGAAAACTCATATTCCCTTATCTCAGGATAGAGGTTATGCACCTTGGAACGCACCAGTTCCACAAATTCGATAAGCTCCATTGGCTGCAACAGATGTTCCGATACATTGGTAACCCTTGCACGGATTGATTTCACCGCCTTATCCGCAAACTTATGTTCTCTGGCCTTCAAGGCTTCACTGAGATCGCCGATCTGGCTGGCAAAGAGGATGGTGCCATGCTGCAGGGTTTTACCGTGGATAAAGGTCTTTGCATTTCCGGAAAACTTGCGTCCGTCGATGGTAAGATCATTGCGTCCCTCCAGTTGAGCAGCGATCCCAAGATCGTGCAATACCTCCAAGATGGGTTTTGTATAACGTTCAAAACCGCGTGATTGCTCATCCCCATCCTGCATCAGAAATGAAAAATTCAAGTTGCCGGGATCGTGGAAAACTGCTCCACCACCTGTTAACCGTCTGACCACAGGTATCTTATGGCTATCGACCCAATCCGGGTTGATCTCCGCCAGGGTATTCTGGTGTTTACCCACGATGATGCTGGGTTCGTTGATGTAAAGCAGGAAAACATCCTCAGAGAATTCCCTAAGGATGTATTCCTCGCTCGCAATATTGAATGGTGCGTAGCGAACCGGGCTGAGGATCGAGAGCATCAAGCCTTATCCAACGCCGCCAATTCCGCAGTTACAAAATCCACCAGTTCTCTGATCCGGTTTTCCGAAAAATCCAGGCTGATGCCGGCAGTTTCGTAAATCTCTTTCACCGGGCGGCTGTAACCAAGGTTCAAAAAGTCCTGATACTGACGCAGTGCCTTTTGTTTATCTCGCTTGTAATTCATGTAGATAGACAGTGCACCAAGCTGCGCCATACCGTATTCAATGTAGTAGAAGGGCACTTCAAAGATGTGCAGTTGCTGCATCCAGCCAATCTTACGGATTTCTTCCAGGCCACTCCAATCAACAATAACCGAGAAGCGTTTTCCCAGCTCAACATAGGCCTGGCTGCGTTCTTCTGCGGTGTGATGGGGATTTAGATAAACCCAGTGCTGCAAGGCATCCACGATCATGCACCAGGGCAGGAAGCTCAAAGTTCCTTCCAATTGGTCTTTCCTGGCTTTCTTCAGGTCTGCGGGATCGGGATAGAACTCATCCCAATAGTCCATGGTAAGCAGTTCCATAGTCATCGAAGCCAGTTCTGCAACTTCTGAAGGCGGCTCCAGATATTGCACCAGCTTTATTCCTGCCGTGGCGGCACTATGCATGGCATGTCCCGACTCGTGCAGCAGGGTAACCACATCGTTGTGCAGCTTCACATGGTTCATGAAGATGAAAGAACTGGCCAGATTGTTGATGCTGCTATTGTAACCTCCGGGGGCTTTGCCTTTGCGGTTTTCGAGGTCGAGCAAACCTGTATTGTTCATCATCTCGAGCTGCTCTGCATAAGCCGGATTTACCTTGGAAAGTACTTTCAGGCTTTTTGAGATAAATTCTTCAGTGGTTTCAAAGGGCTTCAGCTTACGTCCATCCAGGTCAACCTGTGTGTCCCAGGGTCGTAAGGTGTCCAGATTCAGCTTCTTGCGACGTTCTTCGTTAAGGCTGGCAACAAAGGGCATCACCACTTTTTCCACAGCCTCATGGAACTTGTAAATGTCTTCCGGGCTATAGGAAAAACGTCCCATTTCAGTATGCTTGTAATCCCGGTAGTTTGGGTAACCTGCGTTCAGAGCTATTTTATGACGCAGTTCACGTAGTTCGTCATAGAGCTGGTTAAGCTCATCCTTTTTACCTAAGAACAGGCCGGAGCGCAGTTTCCAGGCTTGTTCACGCTTATCCCGGTCAGGATCTTTCAGATAAACGGACAGTTGAGCCGGGGTTTTATCCTCGCCGTCAAAATGGGCACTCATCTGGCTTACGATTCCGCCGTATTTATTGGCAAGTTCCGATTCCTGGATCTGCAAAGCGATGTTTTCTTCGCGGAAAAGTTGGATGTCCTTGGCGAAGATCTGGTCTAACAGGGCATATTTCTGCTTATCCAGCTTATCTTTGGCTGGGCTGTCGTAATAGAGCTTTTTGATCCTGAACTGATAGGCCTCGGTGGGGGCATATACACTGGCAAAATATTCGTTGTAGGCATCGGCTTTACTGCTGTCGTCAGCATCGATGCTCATCTTTATGTAGCGCCAGGAAAGCTCGTCAGCCATGGCTTTCATCAGATCGGAATACTTCAGTAGCAGCTCTTCCAGGGCGTTTGCCGTGCTTGTATCAGAAGCGCAGATGCTTTCCAGGAATTCTTGGACGGAATCCCAGGAGCAGATGTCCAGCCCGGCAGGCAAGTAAGAGAAGGGGATGGGTTCGATCTTTTTGTCTGTAATAAACATACCTCTATTTTCCTTTACGGTTGATTTTTCGGAATCTGATCAGCAGAACGCTGATGAAGGCCATCACGGCCAAAATCTCCTTGATGCTGATCACGGGATGAAACTTAACACTATCACCCTTAAGCGTATAGATGCCAAGTGGATAGGTCTTTGCACCGCCACCTCCGCCCCCGCCAAAATTGCTGCTTTTGGCTTTCTCGTCTGTGGGCTCAACGGGATTTTCGGCTTCCGGAGTTTCCTTAGCTTCCTTTTTCCTGGCCGATGCGGAATTCCCTCCTCCACCCCCAAAACCAAATGCCACCTTGGCTACCGGGATCACATGCAGGTCTCCCACCTTGGTGGGCTGGCCGAAGGAAATCTCTGCTCCCATCGTATTGGTAAGCAGAGTGCGCAGTTGAGTAAATATGTCCTTGAATTCCATGGTTTACTCCTCACACTTATTTTTTGCCAAATTAATCTCCTCCTTTTTCCTGTCAAGTAAGGAATACGAGAAATCATCAGAATTTGCTTGACAAGGTTTTTAAGTAAACAGCATTGATCCATGCCAATGTAAAACATGAACGATAGAAGTGAGTGATATAAAAATCCTGATGAATCATGATTTTTAGGCATATTGCTAATGTTTACAAGGAGCTTGCGAAAGACAATGAAGAAGCTTGTACTGCTTATAACTTATTTTTGGGCGATCGCTAATGCGTTTTTTGCCCTTGAGCCACACCTTGAAGTAACTGCATTAGATTCTGTGGCTATTCCTTATGAATATGACTATGTGATGCAACTCCCCAATGGCGATCT
>CAZNGW010000046.1:0-21973 GCA_964572925.1 uncultured Candidatus Cloacimonas sp.
GCCGGCAGGTTTGGCAGAATTTATTCTGCTGTGGTGGCAGGCTAAAGCCCACAAACCTACCGTCTGAAGCCGGCGATCCGTTAGTCTTCAAGCCTCAGGATGAGGCTTCCACCTCCTCATTCCTGCTTCTGCCTCCTCATTCCTGCTTCCACCTCCTCATTCCTGCGAAAGCAGGAATCTCCCGTAACTACAGGAGATCCCGGGTCAAGCCCGGGATGAGGGGAGTTATTCATCTTCAAGCCTCAGGATGTCGCTTCCACCTCCTCATTCCTGCTTCCACCTCCTCATTCCTGCTTCCACCTCCTCATTCCTGCGAAAGCAGGAATCTCCCGTAACTACAGGAGATCCCAAACCTAAGCCCGGTATGAGGGGAGTTTTTCATCTTCAAGCTTCTGGAAGAGGCTTCTACCACTCCTGTCTTAATGATGATCAATATGATCAATTCATCAATTCCCTGCCTCTCCATTCCCGCAGAAACCTCAGTTATCGAGAGCAGCGAACAGGGCTTTGATGTCTTTTATTTTTACTACCTTGGGGCTGCCTTTAACTTTGGCGTAACCGGAAATGAAGATCTTTTCATAGCCAAGCTTCTGGGCTTCATTGATTCTTCCTTCCAGTTGGGAAACGGGACGAACTTCACCATTCAAACCAACCTCACCGATGAACACGGTTTTTTGCGCCAAAGGCTTGTCTTTCAAGCTGGAAATCAACGCCGCCAGAATAGCCAGATCGAGGCTGGGATCGGAGCTGCGAATCCCGCCCGTCAAGTTTACAAATACATCGCTGTTGCGCAGATAGAGGGCAAGGTTTTTCTCCAGGATTGCCAGCAGGATGGCCAGCTTCTTCTGTTCCAAACCCACCACCACCCGCTGGGGAGTTCCGTAATTGGAGGTGTTTACCAGGGTTTGCACTTCCACGATGAAGCTGCGGCTGCCCTCGGTTATGCAGCCAATAGAAGTTCCCGGCTGATGCTGGTCGTGGCTGAGAAAGATGTTATTGGGATTCATCACCTGAACCAAGCCGAGATTGGTCATTTCAAAGAGACCGATCTCGTTGGTGGAGCCAAAGCGGTTTTTCACCGCCCGCAAAACCTTATATTGATTGCGCAATTCGCCCTCGAAATAGAGCACCGTGTCCACCATGTGCTCCAGGATTTTTGGTCCCGCCACAAAGCCTTCCTTGGTAACGTGCCCCACGATAAACATGGGGATGCCCTGCGTTTTGGCACAGCGTAACAAACGGTTTGCGCTTTCCCGCAGTTGGGTGATGCTGCCCGGAACGGAATCGAGGCTGCTGAGACTGATCGACTGGATCGAATCCACGATTACCAGATCGGGCTTGCTGTCCGCAATCGCATCCACGATATGCTCGGTTTCGTTGGTATTCAGCAGAAAGATGTGCTCGCTGGCTACTTTCAGCCGTTTGCTGCGCAGCCTTATTTGTTCTGCGCTTTCCTCTCCGGAGCAGTAGAGAACTTTCTTGTTTTGAACTCCTATCCACTCCGAAAGCTGAAGCATCAGGGTCGATTTTCCGATGCCCGGCTCACCTCCGATCAAAATCACCATACCCGGCACGATTCCCCCGCCCAGAACGAGGTCAAATTCCCCAGTCCCGGTGCCAAGCCGCGAAACGTCTTTGGATTCGAGGTCTACGATCCTTTCGGGTTTAATGCGCTGATCAGCCTCAGGATTGCGCACATTTTTTCCGGTTACCCGGGCTGATTCTTTCAGGCTTCCCCAAGCTCCGCAAGCTGGACACTTCCCGCTCCACTTGGTAGTTTCAAATCCGCAGTCGGCACAAAAAAATAACTGGGCCATCTCAACCCCCTTGTTGCATTTTTTCCACAATATTACAGGCGGGAAATGTGGCAAGAAAATTGTGTAAATGGCGTTACATCTTTCTGGTAGGCACTTCCTTCACCCATAAAATCAACTTTGACACAAAAGCAATTTTTCGACAGCAATAAAATAGTTTTTGCGCTCCGTGAAATTTGCACTATAATATGGGATGAGGTGATAATCATGAAAGCGACAATAATAGTATTCTCCACACCTACGTGCAGTTGGTGCAAAAAAGTGAAGGACTATCTTAAAAAACAAGGGCAAACCTTTAAAGATATAGATGTGTCGAAGGATCTTGCGGCTCAACGAGACATGATACGCAAATCAGGTCAACAAGGGGTTCCACAATTATGGATTAACAACACACCGGTAGTAGGATTCGACCGGGAAAAGATCGATCGTTTATTAAACTTACAAAATAACCACAAGGAGCAAACAAATGTCTGATTACTCAAACAAATTCCACAATCTGATCACCAGATTGCAAGTAGTCCTGAGCGAAATTGACTACGCCCAAAAAGCCTGTCTGCAGGCCGGCAGAATGGAATGCATGCTGCTAAACCACCTCTATAAGATCAAAGGCCCTGCCAATATGAATGAACTGGCCAAAGTTCTGAATGTATCTCACAGCCGGGTAACCAGGATCATGGATAACCTGGTCAGCAAACAACTGGTGCAGCGCCAGCCCTCAGAAGATGACCGCCGTTGCTGGTATGCCCTGATTACCGAAAAGGGTGCCAAACTGGCCGAAAATAGCCTTCAGACAGTTGTGGACCAGCAAGCCAGAATCCTTAAAAAGCTGTCCGACAAAGAAATCGAACCGATGTTCAAATCCCTCAAACTCTATGTGGAAAAGTATGAGGAAGTCCTGAAAGAGACCTACGTGGAGCTATAATGGCCAGTACCGTTACTACGAAATGGACAGGTGGAATGGTGTTCGATGCAGAAATAAACGGACACCACCTGAAAATGGATGCTGATCCCGAATGGGGCGGCACCAATCAGGGGCCTCGTCCAAAACCGTTGTTGCTTGCTGCTTTGGCAGGCTGTGCGGGACTGGATATCGTATCCATCCTCTCCAAAATGCAAGTGACAGATTACAACTTTGAGATCGTAACAGAAGCGGAAAATACCCTGGAACATCCAATCGTTTATCACACGATCACTGCGAAATTTATCTTCAACGGCGATAACCTGCCCGAAGATAAGATCAGAAAAGCTGTAACTTTGTCGACAGAACGTTATTGCGGAGTGAATGCCATGCTGAAGAAAGCAGCCAACATAAATGTAAAAATATACGTAAATGATTCTGAGGTGATGTGATATGAAATGGATAATCATCCTTGCTCTTATATTATCCGTGGCGGTCTTGGGATGTACACCCGCTCAAAAACCTGAACCGGCAAATGAACAAGTTGAGGCTGTGACTTTTGATGAAGCCATGGATAATCCGCAAGTTGGAACCGGCGAATGGCTGACAAATTATGATCAGGCACTGGCTGTGGCCAAAGAACAGAAACGCCCTGTCCTGATCAATTTCACCGGTTCGGATTGGTGCAGCTGGTGTATGAAACTGTCTAAGGAAGTGTTTACGCAGGAAGCTTTTATCAACTATGCCAAGGGAAATCTGGTGCTTCTGAAACTGGATTTTCCGCGTAGCCTGCCCCAAACCCCCGAAGAAAAAGCAGCCAATGAGAAGAAAGCCAAAGAATTTGGAGTTCAGGGATTTCCGACCATCGTGCTGGTAGATGCCAATGGGAAAGAGCTCAATCGCACCGGCTACCAACCTGGTGGCGCTGAAGCTTATGTGAAACACCTTCAAGACCTTTTGAGCAAAAAATAACCAAACAAGCTCAAAAATATACGGCAGCCTGTTCTTTGCAACAGGCTGCTTGCTTTTGGGCAAAATCATTTGGCTTGACGAGAAAGGAATAGTGATTAGATTGGCATTGATAGTGTGTTGATGTAAATGCTGTGTGTTGTTTCATTGTGAGATAAGCACCTGAATGCGTTTCATTGTTTGGATATAACAGCGGACTTAAGTCCACAGAAAAAATAGAATAAACGTCAGTTCATGAGCTTTGAAGGAGGTAAACATGAACAGGTGCATAAAAGTCATTTTGACAGTACTCACTTTTTGGTTTTGTCTGGCCATACTAAATGCCCAGGTGGTTCTCATCCCCAGTCAGGATCCCCTGGATTTTGGTGCCGTAGTAGTAGGCGAAGTCATGCAACTTCCCTTAAGTATTTCTACCAGCACTCCGCCGGCTTTCATTGAATCAGTATATGTAACGGGTGATACCGCTTTTTCAATAGATTTCTGCCCCACGCTGCCATATACAATTATCACGGCTGGAACCATGGATTTGCTGCTAAGCTACCATCCGACCCTACTGGGACCTGCTTTTGGAACTTTGCATATTGTTCCCTCGGTCGGATTGGAGAGAACAGTCAATTTAAATGGCACTGGTTATACGCCGGTAACTATTCCCATGCTTCAGCTTCTTGATACCTATGATTTTGGGGATGTGTTCGTTGGCTCCACGCAAACCACTCAGCTGAAAGTGAGCCTTACGGCGGACTGGGCAGCAACCACGGGACCGGGAACCATAGATTCGTATAATATGGTTGGTGAAGAAGATTTTCCCGTTCTTTCAGTTACTAATAGCACTGCGACAGCCGTGATTTCCTTTCCCAAAACCCTGGCACCAGGAGATACGATTATCTTCAATGTTGCCTTTCATCCAGCTTCGGAAGGCGCAAGTGTTGGCATTCTCCAGCTCTCTGGTTCGGATGGGCAGATATATGAAACAACTTTGACCGGAAGCGGGATAACACCAGATCCTGAGATCGATGTAAACCCAAACTCGGTGATTGTTAATGGTTATGTGGGAACCCCTACCAGCACAACTTTCCAGATCAGTAATATTGGAGGTGGTGAACTTGTATATAATATTGACACCTTGGCTTTGCCTGGCTGGATAACGGTAAACCCCACATCGGGTGCGATTCTGGCAGGAAGCTCGGAAACAATCAATCTTGACATAGATTTGACCAGTATCGCCGCCGGTAACTACAGCTATCTGATGTCCATAAACAGCAACGATCCCTTGCATACTCATACGAGTTTGATGGTAACGGTTGTGGTGGAAGATGTGGATTTGCTTGCCGATTTCTATGCCGATACCTTGACAGGTCATCCGCCTTTGGGAGTTCAGTTCCATGATAGCAGCATTAGCAATGCCACTACCACCTGGGCGGTGATAAACACCTGGAAATGGGATTTTAACAACGACGGGACCTTCGATTCCTTCGAGCAAAATCCCCGCTATGTATACTCCACCCCGGGATTGTATTCAGTCCGCCTGGTGGTTGGGACAAATACAGGGCTTACCTCCACCAAGTTGAGAACGGATTATATAAACGTTACCAACAGCGCACCGGTGATCGCAGTTCCCCTAACCACGATCAGCATGCAGGAAGACACGCCCTGGGGTCCCACCAGCGTCGATTATGTTTTCTCCGATCCGAATGGGGATCCCCTTACCATTACGGCCAAAGGAAGTTCGCATTTAAATGCCTCGATCTATCCTGATGGCCTTTACATTGTGCCGGCAGCCGATTGGTATGGAGTGGAAAACATTACTATTACAGCGCTGGATCCCTATGGCCTGGGTGTGGCGCAGGCGATAACGGTTACCGTGGCTTCAGTGAATGACCCGCCGGCTGTAAGCATTCCCACAGACCTTTATTTTATTAGAAACTCCACATTCCGGGTAGATTTTGCCCAGTATATCGAAGATCCGGATAATCCAGATTCCGAACTGGCTTTGCAGATAGTTCCCATGAGCGTTCCTCCCACAATTGATCTTCATTACTATCCGATTGATGCTCCCAATACGGTCGGTCAACTCACTGTCGATTTTTCCTCCACATCCCAGACGGAGGTGCTGCAAAACTTCCAAATTCAAGTAAATGACGAGACTGGACGGCTGATCACCTTTGCAAGCTTTAACATGCATGTTCTGGAGCATTTCAATCCCCAGATCACGCTCGATGACACTTACCACTTTGCAGGCCAGTCCGTGGGTTTTAATGATGCTACATTGGGAAATCCGGATCATTGGTTGTGGGAGTTTGGGGATGGCGAAACATCCACTCAGAAGAATCCTGTGCATCAATACCTTATTTCTGGCTTGTATGATGTGAGGCTTACTCTGGGCAACAGCCAGGTTCCCGCAGAAGACAGGATGGTATTTATGCCGGGATTGATCAACCTGGAGGGAACTGCGGTAACGGTGGATTTTGTCCCGGATACCTGGACAGTTCTTGGTTCGCCCTACAACCTTTTTGGAGAAGTAGTTATCGATTCAACTACAGCGGTTGTGATTGACCCTAACGTGATCGTTAACTGTTTTGGTGAAACACCGGTTCAAATTCAAGGTAGCCTTCAGGCTTCTGGGGCAACCTTCAGACCCCAAACCGGAAGCGGTTTTTGGGGAGGCTTAAAGTTTACGGGTGCGGGTCTAAGAGAGCCGAGCCAACTGAGCAATTGCCAGTTGATAGATGCTTTGAGCCCGATCATCGTGGAGGGAGCCAGTCCGGTTATCAGTGCCATTACCATCACCTTATCAGATACCACCCAGATATGTGAAGGAACCGGTATAACGCTAAGGGGCGAAAGTGGTTGTCAAATTACGGATGCCGAGTTGGTGAACTATCGTAATGGTCTTTTAATCGAAACAGTGGCCGGCAACCGCGATACGCCTTCTCTTACCAATGTCCGGATCAGAAATTCCAGCAGCGTTGTGCGTACCAATGAACAGCCATCGGTTGCAGCCACGATTACAGGAACTGCAACCCTGAGCGATGTAGAAATCAACGAATATGATACAGGTCTGCAGATCAGCACTACAGAAGCGACTTCCACAAGTTCCCCCAGTCTTACCAATGTTCGGATCCGCAACACCAGCAGTACCATCAGAAGCGTTTCCACAGGTATGCAGATCTCCGGGAATACCATACCTCATCTGAATTCTATTCTGATCGAGAACGTAACCAATGGGATTATCCTCGAGAACATAACTGCCAGCCTGAGAGACACTCCCACGCTAACCAACGTGCGAATCCGTAATACCAGCAGCGTTGTCCGCAATCTGGCTACGGCCATGCAGATCAGCGATGTGCCAAAAGTAACCGTGGAAAATGTGGAATTGGACAGCTTCCCCATCGGTATCAAGATCGGAACCACGCATCGCACGGACAGCAATCCAACCCTCACCAATGTCCGCATTCGCAATACCACCAGCACAGTTCGCAATTCTGGCCATGGCCTGGTGATCAGCGGTGCGGTAAGCGCTATCATCAATGATCTGCAAATCGATGACTACGCCTATGGCTTGTCTTACGATAAGAGTGTTTATGGCAGAACCGACACACCG
Source organism: uncultured Candidatus Cloacimonas sp. (assembly GCA_964572925.1). Lineage (GTDB taxonomy): Bacteria > Cloacimonadota > Cloacimonadia > Cloacimonadales > Cloacimonadaceae > Cloacimonas. The sequence continues at coordinate 7,283 of CAZNGW010000046.1, forward strand.
ACCAGCCTTACCAATGTACGTATCCGCAATACTTCAAGTGCCAGCCGTCAACAGAATGCCGGTGCATACTTCAAAGGCCTGGGCAAATTCAGCCTGAATGATGTGGAAATCAACGACTATTCCGAAGGGATGCGCATCGAGAAAGCGGACACCAGGACGGACACCAATCCCACCCTTACCAATGTCCGCATTCGAAACACTACAAGCACGGTCAGGACAGATAACATAGGACTCTATCTGGGACAAGGCGTTACGGGCTCCCTTAGAAACTCCCTGATCTCCAATGCCGCGATCGGTATCTTTGTTGCCGACGGTAATTCTACTATTATGGAAAACAACCACATTGAGAATTGCTACACCGGCCTGAAAGCAGCAGGAACAAATCCTTTGCCTCTGAGAAAATTTCTCTTTACCCTGGAAGAAGATTTTTTCGGGGAGCACCTGAATCAGCTCGTTGCCGCTTTTGATCTCTATGGAGCCGGTCCCTGGAACATTTACCAGAACACCTTATTCAACTATCCCAGAGGCGTTTGGGCACATTTTGCCACTGTGAATTTCCATTCAAATATCGTCTGGGAAGAAAACCTGTTCCTGGAACCCTTTATCAATGAAGGCAGCACCATCTATAGCGATTTCAACGACATATATTATCCTGCGGGAGTCTATCCCGGAATTGGCAACCTGAATGCCGATCCGCTCTTCAATCCAGATTTCAGCTTGCAGCGAAACAGTCCTTGTATAGATGCCGGTTCCCCCTCAATGCAGGATCCCGATGGCAGTGTGGCCGATCAGGGTGCCTTCATCTATCTGCATAAAGCGGAAGCCAATGCCGTTCCGCGATTTGTAGTCGTGGGAACCACAGTCGATTTCCTGAATACCTCGATCGGACACGATTATCCTGATACTCAAGTCAATTGGGATATCGGAGCCAATGGTTCGGTGGAGTCCCATAACCGCAATTTCAGCTACACCTTCAACACACCGGGGATTTATGACCTTGCCCTGACCATGCAGAGCGGCCTTTTGATAGATTCAAAGGTATATCCAAGCTTGATCGTGGTCAGCAGTCAGGCTCTGCAATCACCCCAGAATCCGCTCATCGCGGAGAGTGCAGGCAATATCGAGCTCAGCTGGGATCCCGTGAATCATACTGTGGAAGGTTTGCCTATCGAAGTCCAATTCTATCTGGTTTTCAAGTCTGAAAGCCCGAATGGTTTCTACACCTTCAGCGGACTGGTTATAGCACCACAAACATCTTGGACTGATTATGCCCAAGCTTCGATCAATAGAGGCTTTTATCTGATCCTTGGCTTCGCTGGAACCCGGGAAGAGGTGCTGGATTTCATCGGCAAAAATCAAAGGATCAGAAGATAAGCGGATAAACTTGCTTCTTCCTCCCTTGCCGCTGCAAAGCAACCCATAAGCCACCGGCAAGCCACGCTTGACCCTCCCTTATCACGATAGGGGAGGGTTAACGGTGGAATCCGGGAGGCACACGGGTGGCATAAAAGGAACGAGGGAGGAAGGAATAGGGAAGGGGTGGTGATTATCTTTCGGCTTTCAGCTCGCGGGTCATGAGTTCTGTAATGGCCTGGCGGGGATCTTTGTCTTCGTAGAGAGCCTGGTAAATCTGGCGGACGATGGGCATTTCCACTCCCAGTTTTTGGGCTAACTGGTAAACACTTCGGGTGGTGGCGACTCCTTCGGCGACCATTTTCATTTCCGCCAGAATGTCCTGCAGCTTTCTTCCTTTCCCGATCTCGAAGCCAACATAGCGGTTTCGGCTATGCGGTGAAGTGGCTGTAGTGATCAGGTCGCCGATTCCGGACAACCCCAAAAAGGTTTCCGGTTGGGCATTCAGGGCTATTCCAAAGCGGCTTATCTCCACGATGCCACGGGTAAGCAAAGCTCCGATGGTATTATCTCCAAATCCAAGCCCGGCAATTATCCCTGCGGCAATTGCAATGATGTTCTTCACAGCTCCGCCGATCTCCACTCCGATCAGGTCATTGCTGCGATATACCCTGAAATAGGCATTGCTGAAAACTTCCTGCAGCATGGTTAGCAGATTCGTGTCATTACCGGCGATCACCACAGCAGTGGGGACTCTGCGAGCCACTTCCTCGGCATGAGAAGGCCCTGATAATGCACAGATTCTGGCGTGGACTTCGGAGGGCAGCTCTTCCTGCAGGATAGTATCAATGGTTTTCAGGCTGTTTTCTTCGATGCCTTTGGCCACATTTACGACGGCTCTCAGATCAGGAGACTTCCAGAGAGTTTGAGGAAAGCCGGAAACGGTGCTGCGGATAAACTGGGAAGGGGTCGCCAAAATTATCAGTTCCGGCGAAAAGTTTGTAACTTCGTTTTTGGCTGAGGTAAACTGTATTTCATCCGGAAGAACGATTCCCTTCAGCAGATTGGGATTGCAGTGGGTATTTTTGAGCAGTTCCAGAAAGCTGGGATTGAATTCCCAAACCAGAACTTCATGCAAGTTTTCCGAAAGCAGCTTGGCCAGGGCCAAACCCCAGCCCCCTCCGCCAATGATTCCGATACGCATCTTGGGGTTTTTTATTTTTTCTTCGGGGTCAGGTGCAAATCGCAGATCAAACCCAAGTCATCGTCCTCGTCATCCAGATCATCATCATAGTCATCATCATTATCAGCAACCCAGTCAGGGCAAAACAACATATCCTCTTCGTAGTCCCATCCATCTACATTTTCCAGACCGTAACGCAGCAGGGTATCGGATTCCCAGAAGGAATAATAAACGGTTCCTTCCTGGATTGCCCAAACCAGAACGGGGCTTTTGTAGTGGCGAATGTCTACTTTATGATTCTCGACCAGATCGAGGAATTCCTTTATCTTTTTGGTAGTGCTTTCCTGTTTGAACTGCATCATAACCTCACTGTTTTCAAAATTTATACCTGACTCCGGCACTAACTCGGTTTTCACTGTATTCTTTGAGCCGGATCAGCGATTCATTATCGGACTCTACATTCCTGAAGATATGAGAGTAGTCAAGGGATAAATTCCATTTGGAGTCAGGGAAGATGTCAAAACCAGCTGCCAGGGTATAGGTATAATCAGCTCTTCCGCCATACCAGGAACCCCCACCTTGATAATAACGCTGTTCATAATTCAAACCCAAAGCTGGCTGCCACATCGCCTTGCCGTTTTCGTTCAAAGGCATGCGAGGCATGGTAAGCCGTCCTTTGTAGATATTGCTCTGGTAGGATGAATCATCATCATCAATTTTGTTCTCGTTGCTGAAATCACGGTAGTCATAGCCAGCTTCCAGAGTGAAAGCCGGAAAACGATAGCTGAGTGCCAGACCGCCTGTGAGAGCAGATCCGTCCGCTTCGGTGAAAAATTTGCTGTAATAATAGTCTTCCTGGCGCAGATTGGCTTTTACAGTGGCTTTTCTGGTTGGCCTGACTGCTGTGTCCACCCGGTAGGTATTTCGGCTATAACTGTAGTTCTCCAGACTGCCGCTGCCATCGCTGTCTGTGAAATCACGATAGTAAATGTGGGGATTGTAGGCATACTGCAGGATTGCATTCCAATAATATCGGTCTATGCGCAGTTTAAAGGCTGCATCGGATCTATATTTATCGGTATTACTCAGGTTTTGGGAATATTGGCCAACGATTCCCGGAGTGAACTTCCACCAACGGTAGGCCAAGGGATATCCCAGTTCCACGCGGGTTGTAAGGCTCAGATCATCCGTGGTTTCGGCAAAGGCCAGACTGCTATGATTTTCATTGAAACGGTCAAGATCTGATTCGGAAAGCTGGAACACATTGTCTGTCCAGCCTGCCCCCAGACTGATATTGCCGGTAAGCTGTGCCTGCAGATTCGTTTTACCAAAGCCGATGACCAGTAAAAGGGACATAATGATGGGTCGGATACTTCCCTTTCTACGGATCGGTTTGGGGGTGTAAACCATTGACCCGCTTCCCCCGGAACCGCTATCCTTGGTGGTCTTTATCTCGTCGGCTTCCCTGGAATCGGAAGGAGCAGCCGGCAAGTATACATTTGTCTTATCAGACATCTGGTCTCCGTTATTTCTTTTTGATCAACACCGGTTTGGCAAGAAACAGGTGTTCGGACAGGGCACGCAACTCAATTTCGCTGGTTCCTTTGTTGTCCGGTAAGGTGATTTTCTTTGATATACCCAGGTTATTGATTCCTTGAACGTGATATTTGGTGGTGCGCTTAATCGAAAATTCCAATGTTTCGATCAAATCGCCATTCACGAATACTCCCAATTTTGGCGTGCTGCGGTCAAGTAATCGGGGTCGCACATAAATATAGGCATCACGGCCATTATTCAAGGTGAATTTCATTGGCTGAGCCGGCAAAAGGCTAAGATAATCGCTGGAGGAACCATTGTGATGAACTGTCATGGCTCCGGCATGAGCTTTGATTTCCAGGTTTTTCAATTTAATCTTTTTGGGAGGTTTGGGCGGAAGGACATTATAGGCACGGAAATAGAAACTGCGGTCATAGCAAAGAATCTGCACTTCTTTGGTGTTTGCAGGAATTTCCAGGCTGAGGGGAGTATAAACCTGGTAAGAACCTATCATCCTGGCAGGGACAAGCGGATAACTGGTTCTTTGCTTGCCGATAATTATGATTAGTTCTGGTTTCCTGGCTGGTTGGTTACTGAAACTGCGCAGTTCAAGTTTGGAGATGCCAGTGGTATTCAGAAGCAGTGATTTTTCAGGCAGACTACGGAAATAGAAGTGATTTCCCGCTTCAGTTTTCAGGATCCTTTTGGTTCCCGGATTGTCGAAATTCAGGGTTTTATAACGCTGTCCGGTTTGAGCTCCCAGAAAGAGGGTAGCCAAGACAAGCAGCAGGATTATGAAGCTTCGTTTAGTCATTTTGTTTCCTTATAATTCTTCATCCGGATCTACGATATTGGCCATGAAACGCCGATCATGACGGTCAAAAACGATTACCACAATGATGGCTATCAGCAAGATGGCCAGACAGATGACATTGATGGTTTGGTTGTGAATAAGCGAGCTGAACATCTTGCCTTCACCAACTTTGGGCATGGTTTCGATCATGGTGGGAAGGTCATAGCGCTTTGCCCAGCGCAAGATGCGACGGAAATGGAAGATGGTGACGTTTTTCTTGGCCATCTTCATCATCACGCCTTCTTTTTCGTATTCTCGTTCAGCCAGTTTCCGGTTCACACCTTCCGGGATAAGATTGGCATTGGGTTCGCTACCTACATTTGCCAGGCCGGCACCAATATTTATAAAGAGGTGATAGCGGTTCCCTTCCGGTAACAATTGGTCATAGGCAGCCATACGGATATCGACGTTATCCTGGAGGTTGGAACCGATCAACAAGGGAACACCGTTACGGCTCATGGCATCACGCAGGATGGTAATTCCATTATCCGAAAGCCCAATTCCAAGGTCTTCCTTACCCCCGATCGAGGCATAGGAACTGCGGAAATCTATCAGGTTTTTTTGAGCCAGGATGTTTTCGATATCAAGCCAGGTTAGCTCAGGTCGATTGGCTCCATAGGAAGCCGACGATAATGCCACAATGATTTTAGGATCAAGATCCATAACTTTCATGGCGGCATACAGAGCAAGATTTACACCCGGATTACTGCCAGAAATTCCTACCGCAACCACGTCACCGGGATTTATGCCAAGTTTGCCGAGTTCCTCCACAAAAACAGCCGCCAGATTTGGATTTACGGTGGCACGCTTTTCGGAGAGCAGACCGCGGTCTGTAGTAATTGCGCTTAGCCGGGTTCCGATCAAACCTGATTGCAGGGGATCATCAATGGGATCGATTTCGATCTGGCGATTCTCCATTTCAGTCTTCAAAGAATCCATAGCGGACTTCATCAGTTGGGCAGCAGCCACTTTCAGTTCATAGTTATCTGTTTTCACGTGGACAAAACTGCTCTGGGCAATATAGAACAAGACAATCGAGATTGCGAAGAGAACTATCAAAGAACGGCCGGATTTCAAAGATGGACGATACATGCTCAGATCTCCCCGTGAAATACAACCATCAGGGTAAGGCGAACCAAAACGGCTGCTATCCCCATGGTGGAAACGGTTTTCCAAAATCCCTGACGTTCAAACCAGTTGGCAATCAAGCCAGGAACGATATACCCAATTGATTGCATTTGAAGCTGGTGGACAGTGAGGTCTCCCATTACCAGAAGTCTGGAAGCCCATCCCAGGATGAAGCCTATCAGGATGCTAAGCACCATACGGCGCTTCCCGAAAAGCAAGGTAAAATTCCCGATGATTCTGATGATCCCCCAAGTCAGCAAGCTGATAATCAGGGTTCCCAGGATTTGCATCGGTTTGTCCAAATAGAGAGCTATATAGCCGGGAACTACTATGCCACCAGCTGACGCTCCCAATAATTCACTGAAAATTAACGAGATGATAACGCCGATTCCGACTGCTGCCTGAACTATTGCATCGATCACTTACGGCTCCTTTTATGGTTCACATTCATTTTATGCTTAAAGTGGGCTACGATCTGAGCCCCGTATTTAATTCTGCCGGCCATATTACCGATTCCCATAACGTGGGCTTCAGTCGTAGTCAGTTCCAGAACCTTTTGATAGATAACTTCGGTTAGGGGTTCGCCAAGAGTAATGAGCTTTTCTCTGGGGACACCATTATGCAAGGCATACGATTCCACCTTGTCGGGGATCTCACCGGTCAGCAGAATATAACTGTAATCAAGAGGTTTAACGGCATCCACCAATTGATGGCTGCGGAACAGGCGATCGGCACGACTATTGATTATGATGATCTTCTCCACATTTTGAAGATGGCCTGTCACCATACTGATGATCCTTACAGTTGAATCAGGATCGTTGGCAGCGAAGATATTGTAGAAATGGATAATTTTTCCGCTATCCTCGATCCGGTATTTCTTAAGTGCACCGGGATCCGGATTGGCTTTTTGCATGCCTTTTAAAGCTATGTCTCTGGGAATTCCCACTTCGGTACAAACGGACAGGGCAAGCTGCACATTCTCCTTGTGCTCGATATAGGAAAAGCCGTCCATTTCTTCCTGAGTTATGGTAGTGTGCCCGCTTTTCTTTTCCTTTTTTCCATCGGGATAACTAACCAGTTCACCTTCGGGACGGACTCTGTGAATACGACAGTTAAAGTGGTGAGCCCTATCTTCCAGGATGCCGAAATGTTCATTTTCAGCGGTGTAGCAAACTCCGTTGGGAGGGATTGTATTGCTGAGGCACATGGTGACGCTCTGCACAGTGGAACCCATCAGATCAAGATGATCAGGGCGGCTGTTTGTGATAACTCCAATCGTGCTACGGATGAACTTGCGTTCAGTGATCCATTGGAAAACTGGATTCACTGCCATGCATTCGATCACAATGGCATCAGGTTTATGGCTTACCGCATGACGGAAAATATATTTCTGCTCAATGATATTTGCGCCCATCAAACGGATAATGGCGGCTTCTCTGCCATCGGGAAGGACTACGCGGGGAAGCGTGCCGGTTATCTTGGCAACCGTTTTTTTGCCACCGGCTCTCAGACCGGCTGCGATCAAACGTGTAACGCTGGATTTTCCCCGAGTGCCGTTTACGTGAATCCTGATCGGAATGGCAAACACATTTCGGGTGTGCCTGTGGTACTCAATTATCCAATTTAGCACCAGAAGCAGAGTCGCAAGAATCAGAACAGTCATTTATTCCTCTGTGTGTTAACTACTTATGGACGCAGAAATACTATGCTGCTTAAGCACGTACTTCTGTTGCCACTTCATTGTGCAATAAGCATTCCATTTGCTGGAGAAATGGTATCTTTTTACTTATTCAAGACCACTTTGCGGGTAGCTGTCTGATTGTTTGCGCTTACTCTGATATAATACACTCCTGATGGGCAAGTTCTTTCCTGGTTATCTCTTCCATTCCAAACAAGCTCTTGGCCGGCAATGGAATTTATCGTGCGGACAAGCTGTCCTTTTTGATTGAAAACTTGAGCTTCCACTTTTCCGGGCAGTTTGCTTCCAAGCTGTAAACGAGTTTCAGTATAGAAGGGATTGGGGCTGGGATTGGAAAGCTTCAGAATAGCCTGGGGGTTGAAGGAATCGCTATTGCTAACGGGATTCAAAGCAAAGTTCAAAGTTGTGCTTTGGGCGGGCAGAATGGTAATTCCAGGGATAATTTGCGGGACATAGGTATCCACCACGCAGGATACTTCCCAAACACCCGGTTGCAGACTGATGCTATAACTGCCATCGGCATTGCTGAATACACTATTGGGGCCTGCGGCAATGACTGCTCCGGAGATTGGAACATCTCCAGGTCCGGTAACCATACCATTGAGGGTGCCATTTTGAATAACCGGCGTCCAGGTGAGTGTCATATCCCTGAAATATGTTTCGTTTGGAATCGTCAAAGAAACAGGTTCGCTACCTTTGGTAAAGGTAACCTGCTTGAATTTGCCCATATTGCTGGCAGTGGCGTTGTGTTCTGTGAATTCCACATTGATCTTGTAATCGCCGTCGGGGACAGTGTTTCCGGCATAGTCCTTTCCGTTCCAGGTAACGCTGTGCAATTGGTGACTGTTCAATGAAGCGCCGGTAATTGCACCCTGAGTGTTTTGACCAGAGCTGTTAATCCAGCGGATCAGCGTGTAGCGATAGGTGGCAGCCCAGATTTTAATGGTTTTCACAAATTGATTATTGGAGTTGGTGATCCAAATCACTCCGGCATTTCTGGGAGCGTAAGCACCATTATAGGTAGCTGTGCGAACAGTGAAGCTCAGGCTTCCGTCGGTAAGGTTTCTAATGGTGTTTACAATAAATGATCCATTGGGATTAACCAGATCACCAAAACAAAGGCTGAGCAAAACGATCAGCAGGACAGGTAAGTAGTATTTTTTCATAACGATTCCTATCTTTTATATTCATGGTCTATTCACATCAAGTAAAAGCGTTATGAGATTAAAGCAATTTGAGTTCCAAATTAATGAAAAAGATAATAAATGATCCATTCACTCCTAACATTAGTTTAGAAATATCTACTTGAATCATGTGAGCAACAAGGGTCAATTATGGATACGACCCTTAGTTCACGCTTATTGATCCCTTAGTGATTGAGAATGAGCTGATAGATCTGAGAACTTGGCTACAGGGATTCAGATTATTATCCATACTGAGGGGGGAGGGCGTTTAAAGACTTGGTTTGGAAAAAGAATTGCTTTATCATTTTGGTATACGCAGCTAAACTGCACAATAATCGGATAAGGAAAGGACGAAAATGAAAAGGATTCTTATAGCTATAGTTCTTCTGGTTCTGGCGGTGGCAGGCTTTGGTCAGTTTGCGCCCCTGCCCCAACCGGATAACCAGTTCAAGGGATTGGGTGTGCATTTTGGAACTCTGTCTGGGAACGGATTCAGTTACCGCAGTTTTGCCAAAAACCATGGTTATCAGCTTACCCTGGGCGGCATTACCCTGGGCGAAAAGAATATTGAAAACACCGTCTATGGCGAGTATGATGGCCAACAAACCATAACTTTGACCGAAGATGGACGTAGAACAACGTTGAATGTCGGGCTTAACTACTTGAAAACCCTGGCTATGAACCGCACTGGTAGATTCTACGTATTTGGTGGTTTTTCGTATATTTACTCCCGGGTCAAACAGTATGATGTGGACTATTCACTGGCCTACAACAACCCAAGCTGGGATGATGAATATCATAGGATGGATACCGCCCTTAGAACAAGTTGGGATAACCGCAGCTCCTACTTTGTCGGCGGTGGATTAGGCTTTGATTTCAATCTGGGGCAAAATTTCCATTGGGCTGTGGAACTTCCGCTAACCATGAATGAGGACACCGAATTCATGATGTATATCCCGCAAACAGGATTGTATTATTACTTCAAATAAAGTAGCTTGGCATATAATAGTAAAGGGCGGAGAATGTTCCGCCCTTTACTATATGGTTATGTTTTGTGGTTATTCACCTATGATCTTTACCAGGACACGTTTATCGCGCATTCCGTCGAATTCACCGTAGAATATCTGTTCCCAGGTTCCGAAATCAAGGTCTCCATTTGTAACGGCAACTACTACTTCACGTCCCATCACCTGGCGTTTCAGATGAGCATCGGCATTATCTTCGTATCCATTGTGGCGATATTGGGAATGGGGTTTTTCTGGAGCGAGTTTTTCCAGCCAATGTTCAAAATCCTCATGCAGTCCGCGCTCATCATCATTGATAAACACCGAGGCTGTGATGTGCATGGCATTTACCAGGCACAATCCTTCTCTGATGCCGCTTTCTTTCAAGGCAGAGCGAACTTGTGGCGTGATATTGATAAAGTCCCGCCTATTGGTAGTGTGGTAATGTAATTCCTTACGGTAGCTCTTCATGGACAAAGGGGCTGAGCATCAAGATAAGTGGTCATCTGGGTGGGATTATCGAAAACCAGATCAGCACCTGCATCTATCAGTTCCTGTTTGGATCTGTAACCCCAGGCAGCGCCAACGGCTATCATCCCTGCGTTCTTGGCAGTTTTGATATCAACTTCTGAATCGCCAATAAAAGCGATATTCTGGGGTTTGATCTTCATACGGGTTGCCAGTTCCAAAGCCATTGTAGGATCGGGCTTGGCAGGTCTTCCGGGTTCTTCACCGCAATATATCCCAAAGGGATTTTTGGTGTGGCGGATCATAGCACCCCGGAAGAAATGACGGATCATTTTCTTTGTGAAATAATGGGCTTTGTTGGACAGGATGGCAAGCTTTATTTTACGGGCAACAGCCAATTGGATAAGATAAAGCACACCAGGATAAAGATTTGTGTGCAGATACCAGGCAATATCATAATTGTCCCAGAATTTCTTGGCCAGAGCTTCGATATTCTTATTGGATTGCTGTTTCGCAGGCAGGGCACGTTTTGCCAATTCGTTCAAACCATCTCCTACAAATCCTTTGTAGTCTTCAACGGAATGAGTGGGAAAGCCCAATTCGGTCAGGGAGGCATTCATGGCATCAGCTATGTCGGTGATGCTATCGATGAGGGTGCCATCAAGATCGAAGATGATGGCCTTGATCAATGGTTTCGTACTCATGTTTCACTTCCTTCTATTTTTTTTGTTGTGAGTTAACTGCTTTATCCGCTGTTTAACCAGGTTAAATGCGGATACGGTGTTTCGATGTTTTCTTTTTTAAACTTCTCACTGATCGCCATCATCAAGGCAGTTCTAAGGTCAACAACGTCGTCCTTATTCCCCCAGACACCGAACACAAGATTGATTCCGTAATCGGCAAAGCTCTCTGTAAGAAAAACCGGAGCTGGCTCTTTCAAGGCCAGAGGTTCACTTTCTGCTACCTCCATTAAAACTTGCCTTACTCGTTTCAGGTCTTCGTTATAGCTTATGGAAATAGAGATGTTGGCTCTGCGAACCGGAAACCTGGTGATATTAATCACTTCGGTTTTAATCATTGTTTCGTTTGGCACCCGCACAAAGCGGTTGTCACTGGTTTTCAGTTTTATGGACAGTAAATCAATGGAATCCACCATTCCGGTGGTACTACCGATCTGAACCCAATCGCCTATCATAAAGGGCTTCTCCGAGATTAGGAACACTCCGCTGATGATGTTGGCAAAGCTGGTTTGCGAGGCAAATCCGATCGCGATGCCAAAAACTCCCGCGGCACCTAAGAGGGCAGAAAGTTTAAAACCGAACTCATTTAGAAGAGTAATCAGAATGATCAGCAGCCCGCTGTAATATACTGAACGCACCAGTAGCAGTTCACTTTGGGCGGACAGTCTGTCTTTCACCAGTTTTCGGGTAAGACTTCTGATCAATCTGATCAACGGAATGCCAATCAGCAGTATCAAAAATACACGAATAGCAAGACTTACCCTCTCAGGGGTAAAATACTCTGCTATCAATGTAGTTACATTCAAAACTGCAGGCATCGGTTACCTCTCTCTTAACAAGCTCAAGGAAAGTATAATCATATTTTGGAATCTGTCCACTATTATTTAATAATTAGGGAAGACATTTATGGATATATCTCAATTGTAATGGAAAATCCTTATCTTATAAACCCGGTCAAATATCTTTCTCAGAATCGGATATCGCTACCTATACCTAAGTAACACTCATTCCCGTCTGATATTTTCTGATCATCAATCAAACACTGTAAATATACATCGGAAAATTCATCGAGATAGTAGCTTAGCCTGCCTTGATACTGAGTGAACAGGTCAGGATGCACTTTTAGTCCGGCTCCGGCATAAATTCTGGGGGCAATCAGGCTTTTAGCTTCAGTATAATATGCATCGGCATCGTTTTCTGGACTGTATTTGACGCCTGCCAACAGGTAGGAATCCGAGGCCGGATCATAGCTGAAATGATATTGCACCTGGCAACGAAGCAGATTGGAGATCAGATAATATTCATTCAGCTTAGTATCGGTGCAGGAGTTATTTTCGTAGCTTACAAAACCATACATCCCAGGGAGCAGGTTATGTTGGATGCGGACCTGGCTATGCAACAGATTTGCCGCTTCGGAAGGCATGTTTTCGTAGTATCTGTTTGTCCAGGTGAAGCTTCCTGAAATTCTGGCAGTTCTGGTAGGTTTGTAATCAAATCCTGCTTCTGCTCCAACGGCATTCACATCATAAGTGTTTCCGGCAGCGAAATTTGCCTTTGAGACATCCCCAAATGCAGTCAGCGAAAGAAAGGGTAGTATTTGATATCCAGCGTATGCACCACCGTATACGTTATCCAGACCATGGGCAGCTTTTTCCACCATAGTGGTTTCGAAGGTATCCCAGTCAATCACAAATTCCGTAGGTTTCACTTGAAGGTTGCGATGGATGCCATAGAAACCGGCTTTGAGTCCAGCCAGGTTTGTATTTGCCTCGATCATACTTTGATGTTCAGCAGTTCGACGATACTCAAAATTGGAGTTGTTGACCGGATACAAACCAAGCCTTTGGGGTGTCCCGAACAGGGTATTCCGGTAAGCTGCTTCAAGTTCCAGATGGGGGATTGCATAGGCCAGAGAAAGCTGTGAGTTTAGCCACTTGTTTTGGGGAAATGCTTTTATCTTGGCGTCTGCGGCATCCAGCTTGGATTTGAATTCCAAGCTGAGGTTCCGGTTCAACTGATAGCGCGCATCCAGCAAGGTTTTATTCTGCCAGACGAGATTGCTGGCACCAGTAACGGCAATCATTTCGGTCTTTATGGCAATCTCGGAATTCAGGCCTGCCATTAGGAGCAGGCAAAGGATTAATAAATAGCGCTGTTTGGACATACTGCCACACATTTGGCGCATTTGGTGCACCGACTTTGATCTATTACAGCTTTTCCCTGGGTGTCGTAGTGGATGGCATCGTTAGGGCATACCCTGATACATTCTCCACAACCGTTACAGGATTGACGATCGATATTATATTCCACAAAGGTGGCTTTTTTGCAGGCCAGGGCAAGGGTCATGGCTACTACCAAAAGAATCAGCAAAATGTGCAGTGCTTTCATTTGGGAGCCCTGATAGCCTTTTGGGGACAGGCCTGTACACAAAAATTACAGTTAATGCAGGCTTCCGGATCGATGGTAGCTTTCTCTGAGCTGATCTGGACAGCATTAACCGGGCAAACTCCTACGCAGTCCTTACAGCCAACGCAAGAACTTTTATCAACATAGGGTTTGTCGATAGCCACAGCGGCCAGGGTTAAGAGAGAGATGGCCACCAGCAAAAAGATCAGGATGGTCTTCACTTATTTAAACTCTACCTTGGGAGCAGTTTGGGCAGCGGTATCAGCCTGGAAAAACTGGAAGGGCTTCACGTTGATAATTCCAGCGATGATATTGTTCGGGAAAGTAACCACAAGCTGATTGAAGAGCTTGGCTGCGTCGTTGTAGCGCATTCTTTCAGTTCTGATCCGGTTTTCGATGCCTTCGAGCTGAGCCTGGAATTGCAGGAAATTCTGGTTGGCTTTCAATTCAGGATATTTTTCCACCACTACCATCAAGCGGGAAAGCGCGCTGCTAAGGCCGGCCTGGTTTGCTTGAAAAGCCTGGAAAGCCTGAGGATCGGTGAGGGCTTCAGGAGGTAAATTTATGCTTCCACCCATTTTGGCACGGGCTTCAGTAACCTGCGTTAGGGTTTCTTTTTCAAAATTGGCTGCGCCCTGAACTGTTCCGACCAGATTTGGAACAAGATCAAAACGGGTTTGATAAACGTTTTGCACCTGTGCCCAGGCATTTTCCACTGTCACTTTCTCTTTCTGGATTTTATTATAGCGACCTACAAACCATCCGGCAACCAGAACGATAGCCAGAACGATTATCAGTAGTGCAATGAGTCCTTTTTTCATTTTAACTCCAAAATTTATTTTGGTTCACTTCAGAGGAATGGACTTTATTGTCCAGAATTATTTTCACGATTCGACAGCATCGGTCAATAAACATAAGACTTACAGTAATATAATCTAACCTGTGGGTGCTTCCTCAAATGCTGACCAGCGGTTCTGTTTTAATAATGAATAGCCTCAATATTACATCGTTGAAACCTTGTTCCATCCTCTTTCCCCACTCCCCATCCACCCATCTGCCTCCCGTAACCCTCCCGTATCCGATGAGGGTGGGTTACGGGAGGTAGATGGGAGGTAGGTGGGTGGCGAGAAAGCAAGA
>CAZNGW010000047.1:0-21235 GCA_964572925.1 uncultured Candidatus Cloacimonas sp.
ATGATCAAATCGCTGAGTTTTCGTTTGGGAACATGGTGCACGCCTTCTTCATCCCGCCAGTATTCTATGTCATCAGGATCTATAACTTCCTCGATTACAACTTTTTCGGCAGGATAACCCAAGGCCAGAACAAGCAGAATTTCTAACTCATCAGGCAATTGAAATGCTTGGTGGATAGCATCTTTGTCCACTGAAGCCAGCATGCAACCCCTCAAGCCCTGTTCCACAGCACCCAGCATTATGGTTTGGGCAGTTATTCCAGAATCTGTATGGTGAAAGCGGGTAGTGTTATCAGGAGCCATAATAATAATATAGGCTGTCGGGCGTTCTCCCGGTTCGGGACCGTCCCAATATCGCAAATAGCCTGCCCACTTCAGGTTAGGAAAAAGTAATCTACATTCTTCTTCAGTGTGGATCAGACGAAAACGCAGGTTCTGCAGATTTGCAGCACTGGGAACGAATCTGGTAAGTTCAATCAAGTCGACAAGCTGAGCTTCACTGATGCGCTCATTTTCCCTGAAGCGACGGTAGCTACGGTTACTGATTACCAAGTCTTTTAACACCTTAATCTCCCATCCGGTCATGATCAAATTCCGCAAGTTTATTATACAGGGTTTTACGGTCTATTCCCAATATCTTTGCGGCCAGGCTTTTATTTTCCTGCACCGAAGCCAGAACAGCTCTGATGTGCTCTTCCTCCACTTGCTTTAGACTACGATTAAGATCCTTAGAACGACTCAGAGTGAATTTCATGTAGTCGGGAAGTTCGCTTACCTCGATTTTGTGGCTCTCGCAGAGGATTACCAAACGGTATATGAGATTCTCCAGTTCTCTGACATTTCCGGGCCAGGCATAGGCCAATAAAGATTCTATTGCTGCTTCACTGAGAATGGGCGGTTGCAACGAATTTTCTTTGGCTGATTTTTCCAGAAAATGCTGAGCCAGGAGTATGATGTCTTCAGGATGCTCTCGCAGTGGGGGAATATTGATCGGTAATACGTTCAGCCTGAAGTAGAGGTCATCCCGGAACCCACCCTGCTTAACCAATAAAGGCAGATTCTTATTGGTAGCGGCAATAACCCGGACATTCACCTTGCGAGGTGTTTTGGATCCGATCATAAAAACCTGTTTATCCTGCAGTACCCTAAGCAGCTTTACTTGCATGGACAAGGAAGTCTCGCTGATTTCATCCAGAAAGATGCTGCCTCCGTCAGCAGTAAGAAAATAGCCTGCCCTGGTTTCACTGGCTCCAGTAAAGGAACCTTTCAGGTATCCAAACAGCTCTGCTTCCAACAGACTATCAGGAATAGCTCCGCAATTTACAGGGACAAAAGGCGCTTTTCCAAGTTTGGAGTGGTAATGTATGGCTCTGGCTACCAGTTCTTTACCTGTTCCGCTTTCACCCTGGATAAGCACTGTTGCATTGTTGGTGGTGGATTTGCGGATTCGGTTATACAGATCTTGCATGGAGGCAGAATTTCCAATCAAGCCATACGGATTGGCCTGAACCGGCTGTTCGGATTTTTTCTGGCGCCTCAGTTTATCCACCGCCTTTTGCACGGCAGTAAGCAACTCCTCTTCCGTAAAGGGCTTGCTGAGGTATTCCTCTGCCCCAACTTTTACTGCTTCCACTGCACCTTCGATGCTTGGATAACCGGTTATCATGATCACCGGCACATTACCAAAATGACTGCGTAAATGACGAATCAACTCCAGGCCGGTTACCTTGGGCATCTTGTAATCGGTTAGAACAAGGTCTATATGTTCCTCTTCCAGGATTGGCAAAGCTATACTCACATCTGTGGCGGTGGAAACCTGCCATCCTTTGGACTTCAATTGACGGGCGATCATCTGTAGAGTATCCAGATTATCATCTACGATCAGAATGTGTTCAGGATTTTTCTTCATAGTGTGCCTTCATTATTATTGAAAATTCAGAGCCTTTTCCCGGAGTGCTGTTGACCTTGATTGCAGCGTTGTGTGCGCTGATGATGCCATGAACCACGCTCAAACCCAATCCGGTGCCCTGATCGATATCCTTGGTAGTAAAAAAGGGCATAAAAATCTTCTGCAGGATATCATTATCCATCCCTATTCCGGTATCAGCGATCTTGATTTCCACTTTGTTTTTCAGTGTCCGGGTAGTAATGGTGATAAGCCCACCCTGAGGCATGGCTTGCATGGCGTTTACACTTAGATTTACCAAAACCTGATGGATTTGTCCCGGATCGGCAATCACCCAAGGGAGTTGCGGTTGCAGTATCCGGACAATTTCCACTCCCTGCTTGTTACAGCGGTTTTCCAGAAAGTAAAGACCTTCTTCAATCAGTTTGTTCAGGTCAACCGGAACCATTTTGGGAGGAACCTGGCGCGAAAAAAGCATCAGTTTGCGAACCACCTCCCGGGCATGCAAGGTGGCATTTATGATTTTCTGCATATCATCTTTTACTGAAGCCGGCAGTTCATTCTCGCTGACAACCAACTGCGAAAATCCCAGAATTGCTGAAAGGGGTTCATTGATCTCATGTGCAATGCCGGCAGAAAGCTGTCCGATGGTAGCCAATCGGTCTGCATGGCGAAGCTGCTCCTGCATTTTTGCATTATAATCCTGGATGCTGTGCCTTTCAAGGATGAGTGATATCTGCTGGGCGATAGTTTCGATCAGCTTTTCCTCTTCCGGGAGCATCTGAAAAGCAGGATTATCAGGATAGAAAACCTCCAACCTTCCATGGGTGGAGAATTGGGTGGAAAGCTCAGCTGAGAGCAGATTGGTGCTTTCATAAAATGGTTTGGTGCAGAATTTTCGTTTTTCAACAGCAAGCCGAACTGAGGTAATCTCAGGATACTGCATGGCTGCGGGAATAATGTCGACACATGCCTGCATCACCTCTTTGATTTCCAAGTCCAAGCGATTGGACAGTTCGGCAATCCGGTATAAACAACTAAGCTCTTTAATGCGTTCTTTAAGGGCAAGAACGCTGTCTTCCGGGTTTGCAATGCTGAATAGCTTATCCATTTCCTTCCAATAAATAAAAAAGGGGCGAGAGAATCCCCGCCCCCATAATTGGGATTGGGCTTATCCCATTATTCCCATATCCATCATGGCATTGGCTACTTTGATGAATCCTGCTACGTTTGCACCTTTAACGTAGTTGATGAAATCACCTTGTTTACCATAAGTATTACATTGTTCGTGGATTGCTTTCATGATTCCATGTAACTTTTGATCCACTTCTTCGCGACTCCAAGCCAAGCGCATCGAGTTCTGGGTCATTTCCAATCCGGAAGTGGCTACACCTCCTGCGTTGGCAGCTTTGCCGGGACCATAAAGGATCTTGTTTTCGAGGAATACTTCCACGCCTTCAGGTGTGGTAGGCATATTGGCACCTTCAGAAACGCAGATACAGCCGTTTTTAACGAGGATTTTAGCTTCTTCGCCGTTGATTTCATTCTGGGTTGCACAAGGAAGAGCAATGTCTGCTTTGATGCCCCATGGACGTTCTCCGGGATAGTATTTCACACCAAATTCTTCTGCATATTCACTGATTCTTCCTCTGCGGACATTCTTCAGTTCCATCAGGTATTCCCATTTTTCGCCTTTGATTCCGTCCGGATCATAGATGAAGCCATCAGAGTCAGATGCGGTTACCACTTTTCCACCCAGTTGGTTAATCTTTTGAATGGCAAACTGTGAAACGTTTCCGCTCCCGGAGATCAGGGCTGTTTTTCCGTCAAAGCTCATACCACGGGTCTTCAGCATTTCCTCGGCAAAGTATACAGCGCCATAACCTGTGGCTTCAGGACGGATGAGACTTCCACCCCAATCCAAACCCTTACCAGTAAGGACGCCAGTGTATTCGTTCACAATTTTCTTATACATACCGAACATAAAGCCGATCTCACGCTTTCCTACTCCAATGTCACCTGCAGGAACGTCGGTATTGGGACCTATGTGGCGGAAAAGCTCCAGCATGAAAGAATGGCAGAAACGCTGCACTTCTTCATCGCTACGACCACGAGGATTGAAATCGGAACCGCCTTTCCCACCACCCATAGGCAGAGTGGTAAGGCTGTTTTTGAAGATTTGTTCGAAGCCCAGGAACTTCAATATGCCAAGATTTACGCTGGGATGAAAGCGTAAGCCACCCTTATAGGGGCCAATGGCGCTGTTAAATTCGACACGAAAGCCGCGATTGACAACAACCTCGCCAGCATCTGTCTGCCAGGGAACACGGAAAATGATAATTCTTTCGGGCTCCACGATGCGTTCCAGAATTTTTGCTTTGCGATATTGGGGGTTGGCTTCATAAACATCCCAAATGCTTTCGACAACCTCCGTAATGGCTTGGATGAATTCAGGCTGATCGGCATTTTTGGCCGATACCTGATGTAGAAATTCGTGCATGGTCATTTCACATACCTCCTGTGTTTCTTTATCATACACTTTTTGGGTTTATCAAATTCACACTTGATTCACCGAATAACAGCAGCGTTTTTTCCGTCAAACAAAATCTTCATGTTTTTCGGACTTTTTTTCACTTCAAAGAAATTTCCGGCATAAAGCGAAGGCAAAGAATCAAGCCAATCCCATGCAACATAATCATCTTGGTCGTTAACGGTTAGATACGCCACACTCATGCTGAACAGGTTGTGAAAAAAATGACTACCCTGGCTGGCTTCGATTGACATATTGGGTAATAGTACTTCCACGATGGTTGCCACATTGGTGATTTGGCTCCAGGCAACGGGAATACCCAGAAAGCGATCGCTTGATCCCCAACGGCCAGGTCCGATCAACAAGTATTTGTTTGGCTTCAGACATTGGTTGATGCTATCGAGTTCAATTGCCATCAGTTCTGTTTTCACTATATCAAACCGGCTGGGATTTAGGTACACAATAATGTCCAAATCTTCCTCAAGAGTATTTCCTAAAGCATAGGATGAAAAGAGAACGAGGTCTTCTTTGTTTTCCAATCGATTCTTCAAATCATCACTGTATAAATACTTATTAACTGTTATTGGCCTGATCTGAAGGAGATGGAAGCTTTGTTGGCCGGTTTGGTTGTCGATGTCGAAGGCAAATTCAATCTCGACTTCGCAACCTAAGACCTCTCTGCCCAAATGGAGAAACTCTTTAAGGATCTGTGCCAGAGGAGCTTCATTGTAGTGCAGGATATTCCTGTAGGTGATCACCCTTGGTCCTTTTAGATACAATCCACTGAGAAACTCTTTGTTTTCATGATCCCAAACAGATGAAACTTTCTTCAATTCGCCTTCCAGGATACCTTGGTTTACCCTTATTCTGGCAAGGGTGCTGTCTTCTCCAGACATCAGGTCAAATTCTCTCAAAGATAAATCAAGTGCGTAAAAATGGCGTTGAGCGCCTTTGACGATGTCTACGGGTGGAAACATATCCAATTTGGGAAAGGAAGGACAAAAAGCAAAGGTTCTTTCACGTTCCACAGCGGTTTTGCCTAAACCAGTGGAGAGGGTTACAATTCCGTCCTCATGACTCATATTAACAGCCGGATAATAATTATATGACTGAGCTACCCCTGAAAGCATGGGATAAAAATGGTCACCATGCTGAGAGCCAGCTACCTTCTGAATTATCACCGCCATTTTTTCTTCTCTGGCAGGAATATTCAGCGATTCGCGATAGGCTCTGGCGTTTTTTAAAAACATCGAGGAATATACTAGTTTCACCGCTTGAATAAGTTGTCCCAGCCTGACCCTTGAATCGCTATGGCTGTTTGGGATAAGAAAAGTTCGAAAAACGCCGGCAAAGGGATTAGTGATGTGATCTTCTAAAACTGAAGAAGAGCGAACCGCAAGAGGTGCATCGCATTTGGAAAGCAGACTGCTGAGGGCGGATATGCTTCTCTGGGGAAGCTGGGAAGCAAGGAACAATCTGTCGATATCCTCATCGCTGAGGTCATCCAGAGCATCAAGATCTGCTATCTGAGGATTGAAACTGATAAATTCATCAAAGATCCCGGTAGCCAAAACCGCAGCAACTGGAACTGAGATCTTTACCTCGGGGTATTTTTCGGCAATGTGACTATAGCGGTTCAATACCACATTTAAGAAAGCCAGACCTCTGCCTTTTCCGCCAATGGAATCATCTCCGATTTTGTATATAAGATTCAGGTCGAAGTCACTCTCATCAGTAAAGTCCTGGATTTTCTCACGTCGTCGGTACGCTATGAGTGAGGTAAAGGCTTCTTCCAGCCAGTCGCGCGTTTCATCCATATCCTGTTTTTTATCCAGATTCTTGAGCAATAAACACAGGGCTGCTTCAGCATGGGTTGCCAGCCAGGCTTGGAAATGCCGGTTCTTGAAATGATATTCAAAGGACAAAGTAGGGATGCTTCTGATTACTCTGTGGAATCCAATTATGCTACTTGCTTCATTAATCTTTTTTCCTGATGGTTCCCTAAAGATGAATTTACCAAATCCCAATTCACTTTGCAACCACCGACGCAATTGGATGCTTAGGCCAGGCAAATCCTTATAGAGAAATTCACCTTCGTTACTGGATACAATGTCACGATACATGGGATTGAAAGACTGTAACAGGAAGGGCAGGCTTGGATTCTGTTTGCGGATGTATTGCAGCAATTGAATTCCGCCATTTGCATGATATTCACCGCGATAATGATAGTTGATATTACTGATAATGCCGATCACAGAACGTTCATGCTTGTTATAAAAACCTACTGCGCTATTAAAATCATGCATCAATACTATTCTGGGGCGGGCGTTCAGGTAGAGATTCTTGAACATGCTCTGATGTTCATTGCGAATCAAACCCTGGCAAAGTTGCATGATTTGTTCATAGAGCACTGGCAGGAATTGAGAATAGTATGGGATGAAGGTTTCCACCACGAGGATAATAGGAATATCGTAAACCAGACAGTCATGAGGGATATTCTGAGTTTCTTCCCACAGTTTGATAATGGTGAGAAACAGCTTTGAATCGCCGTTCCAGTAGAAGAAATCCTGTACTTGGCTGAGTTCTTGAACATGGTTTTCGATGAACATCAGGTCTTGTGGTGCACCCAGGAGGAAGTATACTGGTAATTCTGGATGATCGGCTTTTATCAGCTCAAGGAGTTGGAGTGAGATTTGGCGCATGGAAGCCAAGTGTATGATAATGATTTCAATCCGTTCCAGTTCTAATAACTTGAGAGCGCTATCAAGCGATGAGGCATGGAAAATATTGGGTTGGGTGCTCAGGTTTAAAAGGCGGAAATCCTCAGTAACCTGTTCAGCCAGAAATCCATCCACTTCAAAAACAAAGGAATCGTATAATGAAGCAATAAGGAGGATATGATCCACCTTGTTAGGCATCAGTGATTCCAATAGGGCTGTTTCTTGAGCCCAGAAATTTGTGGGAAACATCACTAAACCTTATTTATGAATTACGGCCAAGCCGGTTTTTCCATCCATGCGCACTACCAAGGGATGATCGAATTCCACATGAACGAAGAATTCCCCCCTTTCCCTTACCGGTTGGCCGAGAAGCCATTCCATGTCGACGAAGTCGGTTCGAGAAACAAAAGGTATGGTGAAGTAACCCACATTCATTGCCACCAGATTGTGGAAAAAGTGAGTTCCTTGCGATGCTTCCACAATGAAATCGCGCAAGCCTGTTTCCAGAATCACTTTAGCCCTGTTAATTTGTGGCCAGCGTACCGGAATTCCCAAAAATCTATCTCTGGATCCCCATCGGCCTGGCCCTATCAGGATATATCTTTTACCCAGTTCGGCCATTCTTTGATTAAAAGCTTCCACTTCTTCCTGCATTTCCTGGGTTCTGGTTTTATCAAAATGGCTGGGATCGAGATAGACCACATCTGTAAGATCGCCGATCACACCATTTCCCATTCCATGTTCGGTATACATCAGTAATTCGGTTTTAACCAGTTTTTCTGCATCGATGCGGTAGGCATCGGCACTAACGCTCAATGGTCTGATCTGCAGGATGTAAAAGCTGGGTTTGAATTTGTGAACCTGATCATACTCCAGATTTACAGCAAACTCAATTTCCACGGGGATACCCAAGGCAATTTCTCCAATCTCCAGCAGCTCTTCAACGATCTGGGCTAGCGGGAAATAGTTATGCTTCAGAATATTGGAAAAAGTAAGAACCTTCATTCCCTTTTCTTCGAGATTATCGGTCAGGCGATAGTTTTCGTAATCCCAGACTGAAGCTATGTATCTCAGACTTCCGTGTTTATCTGCTACCCGCACATTTATTTTTTCCAGGGTTATCTCTTCACCTTTGGTAAGGTCAAAATCTGCTTTGGAAAGATCAAGCGCATAGAAATCCTTCTGGGAAGAGCGCATCATCTCTTCCTGGGGGAGCATGTCGGTCTGGGGATATTTTGGGCAAAAGCGGAAGTTCAACTTGCCTTCCACCACCGATTTACCCAAGCCCAAAGCGATATTGGCTATACCGTCTGTATGGGTCATATGTGCAGTCGGATAGAAATTGTATGATTGGGCAACTCCCGAGATGTGAGGGTAATAGTAATGCTCTCCTTTCAGGCAACCTACGGTTTCCTGGATGATCACCGCCATTTTCTCTTCTTCGGCTTTGAAGTTCAGCGCTTCCAGAAAAGC
The DNA here is from genome assembly GCA_964572925.1 of uncultured Candidatus Cloacimonas sp. Lineage (GTDB taxonomy): Bacteria > Cloacimonadota > Cloacimonadia > Cloacimonadales > Cloacimonadaceae > Cloacimonas. Next base: position 8,629 of record CAZNGW010000047.1, read on the forward strand.
CCTGGCTTCGGAGAGATACACTGAGGCAAAGACCAGCTTGATGGCATCCATCAGTTGCCTTAACCTATGCAGCTTATCGGGATGGTTATTCGGCAGCATGAATGTTCGATAAACTCCTGCCAGTGGTTGTGCCTGAGAATCCTCCAACAAACTGGAAGAGCGGACTGCGATAGGATAATTCACTACATCCAGATATACTTCCAGGCGGTTGACCAATTGATCGGATAATTTACCAGCAATGAAGATCGCGTCTATCTGTTCATCACTTCTTCCACCAATCTGACTGAGAATATCATTGCGTTCTACAAACTGGTCAAACTCAACAGTGCCGATAATTGCGGTACTGGGCAGTGAGATAGAGATATCCTGAAATTTCTTTTCATAATCCATCGTACATAGAAGGGCGTTTAAAAAGGCCAGTCCTCGTCCCTTGCCACCCAAAGAACCTTCGGTAAGCCGAATAATCTGATTCATCTCGCTTAGGGAGACTGCATCGAAATTGATAATTTTTCCCCGATTCTTGTCAATGCGAACGGTACGAAATACATGATATAGAAAATTCCTCAGTTCTTCCCGGCTTTCAAAATCCTCGATTTTCATGGGACGGATTTTTTTGGCAATTTGAACCTCTCCATGTGCGATCAGCCAGTTTGAGAAGTGATTGAATTTACTATGAAAGAGCAGAGATTCGTCAGGGATTTGTAATATCTTGTTTTCAAATTCCGCTATGTTCGAGGCTTCCTCGATAATCTCACCATTCCTGTTGCGAAAAATAAAATTGCCAAAGCCGAGATTGTAAACCATGTAGCTACGCAGTTCTGCGAAGAGCTGTTTGGAGTTCTTGTTCAAAAAATGGACTCCCAGTTCTTGAGCGGTTTTTTCATTCTCACTTTCCGAAGATTGAAGAATCATCGGCAGATCTTTATTGTCCTGCATCACAGTTTTGATAAGCTTGATGCCGGCTTGTGGATCTTCATCCCCATTAACCCGGTAGCGAACGTCTGAGATCAGGCACAGCAGATATTCCCGGTATTTTTTGTAAAGAGCCATGGCTTCATCGTAATCGTGCGCCAAAAGGACCTTTGGTCTGATCCGCATCCTCAGCCTTTTGTTGATATCGCTTACTTCTTCCTCTATCAATTTTTGGGTTTGTTTCATTACGGCTGCATAAAGAGAGGGTAGAAACAGCGAGTAGTAGTGAACCGAGTCTTCCACTAAAAGGATAACCCTTACCAACCCATGCCTGGTGTCGTATTCAACGTTCATCTTGTCCTCTACGCTTTTCACCATGGCCAGGAATAGCTTGGTATCACCATTCCAGAGAAAAACATCGTCAATATATTGCTTTTCCTGGGGGTGATTTTCCCAGATGATATAGTCTGATGCAACGTTCAATAAGAGCAAAACTGGCAGCTCGGGATTTATTTCTTTGGCGGCTTTGGCAAGCTGAAAGGGACCGATCTCGCCAATGCGCATCATCGTGATGATCAGGTCGTAGCTGCTTTCTTTCAGCTTTTCAAGGGCATCTTCGCCGGTAGGAACACTCGTAATCCGGGGTGCCGTAGTGAGGTTCAATTGCCTGTATTCTCCAAAGATCTGTTCGGATAGCCGTCCATCCTGCTCGAAGATGAAGGCATCGTAAAAGGTGGAGACCAGCAGGATATCCCTAACTCTTCTTTGCATTAATTGGTGGAATATGTCCTCGCCAAACTTGAACTTGTTGTAATAGTAATTCAGTTCTTCCAGTTTCATTACACAACCTCATCGCTTTATTAGCGTTTTTGATACTAATGCAGGCCGCTGTTTCCTGTCAATGAATTTCTCGGTTTTCAAGGAATACTGATAACCTTACAGCAGGGCTTTGACGCTAAAAAAAACTCACAGATATCTACTATGAACTTCTTGTTGCTGTAAGACTACCGTGGATACGGAACTAATGCCTGATTATTGAGTAACCTGATTTCCTTTCAATAAGCTTTGGATGGGAATTCGCTCTTACCACATAGCAGGGATGCGGCATGCGGGGCACTTTTCTTGATCTGGTCAGCCATTAGGTGCGATAGTTCGCGGATTTCCCACTGGGCGTGCTCATCACTCCGAAGTCTGGTAAAATGATAGATTTCCCGCAGGTTCATTTTGGCGTATACAGTTAAAATGGAGGCATTTATGCGATAATATGCAGAAAGCTGGTTCAGTTTATTTGGCAATGAGTTTCCTAGCCTGGACGCCTGTCTGGCAAGATGTAGCCATTCCTCGCTGCGATTTATCCGCCTGATGCTTTCAGGAATCTTCACAATTTGTGAATTCCCTCCTTTGCGGAGTATCGTGCAATAGCGATGCCGTTTGAACTGAGCCCAGCAGCTTTCGCTCATACTGAGTTCAAAGCTGAAATCCACAGTTTCAAAAGCGCGGGGGAGTTTGTGCCAGGCTTTTAAATTGTTAAATACCTGATTCCAAAGTTGTTGCCTGATCATTCTGGGTAATCCGGAAACCGTTTCTCTGGTTTCATTCCAGCTAAGTTCTCCTTGCTGGTAGATAATTGCAGCCAAAATCGTATCATCGGGATTGACAGGAGCGTTAAGCAGCTTTAATTTATTTTCCAGATCAAGTTCTTCCACCCAAGGGAGTTCCTGCTGCAAAAAACCTGTAAATCCTACTTTTTCAAGGTCAATCATCCCGGTATAGCCATCGTTTTCAGTATAGCGGAGTAGGGAAGGGGCGATTTGGGAGACCTCGATGTATAAACGTTCTTTTAACTCTGCTGCCTCTTCCAAAGGGCTCTTGGATAAACGACGTAACAGGTTTTCCAAGCTACGGGCATTAATCGTCATGCCCATTTGGGTTTTTGTTGAGAGTGGCAGGATATAGCGGGCATCTTCTTTGGCCAGGGCTTCCCTGTCACGGGCTTTCAGTTTTGGCATGGTCTTTTCATAGAAGCTGCACAGGGCAAGGTAACTGGCTTCATACTCTTCAAAGAGGGCATTCATCAGCTCTTTGTAGGGTTGCTTCAGTTTAGGTCGATTGTTTAGCTCTTTGGGAACCACATAGTCTTTTCCGAAAGTAACGTAACGTTGTGATTTTTCCGTAAATGAAGCGATTCTGCTGCGCTGAACAAGCTCGGTTAAAGCTCTGGAAACCCCAATCAGATCGAGATTGAAAACCGCATGCTCAGCCACAGAACTGTGTCCCATTTCAAAAATGATATTCGTATTGGATTTGCGTGCCTTTTCTATCTCTGTCATGGCTTCAGCCCGAAGGGCATCCACATCTTTGTTGCTACGGCTGATGCGGGCATACGCTGCAGATAGGGTTTCTGGGGTAGCCCTGTCGCTTTTAAGATTGTCGATCAGGCTTTTATCTATGTTGTATCCGGCCAAATGCAGTTTCATAACCAAACCATTTATAGCAAGGCAGTAACGCTGGATGCTCCTATGCGGTTTGCACCTGATGCGATCAGAGCCATAGCTTGTTCACGAGTTTTGATGCCTCCTGAGGCTTTTACACCCAGCTTGGGACCCACTACCAGACGCATCAGGGTGATGTTTTCTGGGGTAGCGCCGGCTGTGCCGAAACCTGTGGATGTTTTTACATAGTCTGCTCCGGCTTTTTTGGCCAGTAGACAACTGATGATCAGCTGTTCTTCGCTAAGATAGCAGGTTTCGATTATCACCTTTAGCAAGGCTCTCTGGCTGATACACAGCCTGGCAACCGAATTCACGCTCTGAAAAGCTGTGTCAAAGTCTCCACTCAGCACTGCACTCAGGTTCTGAACCATGTCCACTTCGTTTACTCCGGCGTCTAAAACAGCTTCTGCCTCCTTGGCGATAGCTTTTTCAGAGCCTGCACCCAATGGGAAGTTTATCACTGTGCAGCTTTTTACTTCGGGTTGCAGCAGTTTTTTGATCAAGGGTATGAAGTTCGAGTTTATGCACACGGAAGCTGTCCGATGCAGATTGGCAACCCGGCAAAGCTCAGTGACATCTTCAATGGTGGCAGTAGCTTTGAGGATTGTGGCATCGATTATTGAGGCTATACTTTGTTCGCTTTGATAGAGCTGATCGGGTTTATCAGCCCGGCAGACTTCGCATCGCAGACATATTCCATGGGCACCTCCACAGCGACAGGGTTGGTTGTCGCCAAAAAGCCTGATGGCTATCTCAGATATCTTTTGCATACTAATTCTCCTGTTTTTGTTTTTGTCCAAGCTGTCCACAGGCTCCGAAAACATCAGCTCCCCGGCTTTTACGAAGAGTGACTGCCTGGGGCAATGCACGGGCTTTGGTAAGGAAATCCTCAATCTGTCGGGCTGTGGGAGCTTGAAAAGAGGTTTCCGGCCCGGGATTAAAGGGGATAAAGTTTATTTTGCAGGATATGTCTCCCACGAATTTACGCAAGGCTTTGATGTCCTCATTACCCATATTAAAACCCGGGATGAGTATATACTCAATAGTGATACGAAAGCTGCTCTTACGCTTGAAATAGAGGATTGCCTGTTTCAGTTCCGAAAGTGGATATTGCCTGTTTACAGGCATTATTGAGCTTCTCTTTTCATCTATGGCAGAATTAAGTGATAAGGCAAGTTTGGTTTTTATGCCACTGTCGGCCATACGGATAATCCCAGGGATAATCCCACAGGTGGAAAGAGTGGTTCGCCGAGGACTGAAGGCCAGACTGAGGTTATCCTGGATTAGTCTAAGAGTGTTGAATACATTTTCCAGATTGTCCAAAGGTTCGCCCATACCCATAAGAACAAGGTTGCTAAGGCGGGAGTCCTTTCCTTCTCGAATTATCAATTCCCGTGATGCAACAATTATCTGAGACACAATCTCATGAGTTTCCAGATTGCGAACCAGCTTCATTTTGCCTGTATTGCAGAAGCTGCATGCACGGGCACATCCTGCCTGTGAGGACACGCAGAGGGTGCGTTTTCGCTCGTCGGGGATCATCACACTTTCAATAATTGCGCCATCATCCAACTTCAACCGGTATTTTATCGAGCCGTCCCTGGATTCAAGTCTAGTTTCGATCTCCGGTAGGGAAAAGCTGTAAGAATCAGAAAGCTGGGAGCGAAACTCGACAGGTAGATTCAGCATGGTGTCGGGATTATTATTAAAGTGTTTATACAGCCAGGCAAAAAGCTGTTGCCTGCGATAGGCTGGCATGTCGCTTAAAGCAAGGTCTGAAGGGAATATGCCGTAAATATTGGTCAGCATGACTCAATTTCGGGAACTGATACTACTTCAAGCTGGGAGTATTGGGTTGGATCGATTTCCTGAATGGCACCATCTTCGCTGGACAGGTAGATTTTTTTGGCGAAAACGTCGATCCGAAAAACGATCATCCTGTTGCCTTTGAAGTTTACACAAGTGCCTACCAGGGGGAAATCTCTGGCTTCTTCAACGTAGAAATCCTCTTCGAAATTCAAGCAGCATAACAGTCGACCGCAGGGACCGGAAATTTTGGAGAGATTCCCTGCCAGATTCTGATCCTTGGCCATTTTGATCGTTACCTGATTGAAGCGTTTCAGGAAGCTACCACAGCAATATTGGTTACCGCACATGCCAAATCCTCCCAGACGACGGGCTTCATCACGTCCAGTGGTTTGATGCAATTCGATGCGGGTTTTGAATACTGTTGCAAGCTCGCGCACAAAGGTGCGGAAATCAATTCTGCCTTCTGCCGTGAAAAAGAAGGTAAGTTTATTTCCATCAAACTGATATACGGTCTCGATCAATTTCATTTCAAAGGGATAGCGTTCCAGGATCATTTGAAAAGTCTTAGAGGCTTTTTCTTCTTCATGGCCGATGTTTTGTAGCTTTTCCAGATCATCGGGATTGGCTTTGCGGCGAATCTTATAGTTCTGGGTTCCAAGCGCTTTGGTTTCCGGATCATCGTCGCTGATACCAAGATGAACGACCTGGGCAATATCATCGCCACGTTCTACTTCCACTACTATCAGGTCTTCGGGTTGGATATCAAGTTCCGTATCGTTAAGGTAATAGCCCAAACGGCCTGAACGAAATTCTACTTCTATGTAATCATGCATTATATCTCCAGTTTATATATATATTCGTAGAGCTCCTGCTCCACGGAGTTGAATGATATTTGACGGCGCTGTTTTACTATGACGGCAGTAGCACAAAAGGCTTCAAAACGGTATGGAACAAGCTGTCCGGCTTCACCCCAGGAATAATCTGGGATGAAATCACAAAGCAAATCCCTACCCCAGAGGTTACAGCCTACTCCGATCACAGCACCAGTGTTGATACTGCAATTAATGCCGGTCTTGGCATGATCACCAATCACACAACCCAGAAACTGAGTTCCTGAATCCTGCTTGTTTTTAGTGGAATAGGAATAGAAGGACACTGCTTTGTAAGTGTTTTTCAAATCGCTATTATTGGTGTCGGCCCCCAGATTTACCCATTCGCCGATATAGGCATGTCCCAGAAAGCCATCATGCTGTTTATTCGAATAGGCCTGGAAGATAGTGCCTTCCACTTCACCGCCAACTTTGCAGACTTTGCCGATCGAAGTGCCTCCATATATCTTCGCTCCGATTTTAATCAGGCTGTTTTTTCCGATATAAAGCGGTCCGCAAAGCACGGCATTGGGCATTACCTTAGCCTTTTCATCGATGACTACCGGGCCTGCGGAGGCATCAATCACCACTCCCGGAGCCAATTCAGAACCTTCTCCAATCCACACGTTGTAAGGATTTAGAACAGTTACTCCAGGCTCAGTTTCAAATGAATTGTCTTTGTCGTAGAAATAATTGACATAATCATATTCCAACATGCGGGAATTATCATGTATTAAGTCTGACAGGTTCTGATACATCGGTAGATCAATCTCTATCTGGCATATGCACTGTTTATTCCCTCTTGTTTCACTTGGATCTCCTGCTTCCAGTGAGGGAGAATTAAGGGTGAAATAAGCGTCACACCCACAATTCACGCTTATTGCTCCTTTATTGCGTGAGGGGTTCAAGAGACTCTCAGGCTGGATAGGCTGTGTGGTTCGAATGGCCAGAAGCAAACCCTTCGAGCAAATACAACTTTCGGGGGCAAGTTTTTTGATGGCCTTAATGCTTTCGGGAGTGATCCTGAGCCTGGAATTCACATACAAGGCTTCTGTAACCGGTGCCTGATTGATGATCCAATCCGGATGCCTTTCCTTATAAAGTCTTACCAAAGGTTCTGCAAAATAGAGTATTGTGTCTTCTTCTCCGCAAAAGATGCTTTCCAGCCTCTGACGGAGCTTCAGGATGCCGGTGCGGAGTTCAAACACCGGGCGGGTCAGAGTTAATGGATGGAAATCAGTGTTTTGGTGATCGTCAAAGATTATCAGTTGCATACCTGTGACTCCTTTTATAAGGGCGTTTTCCATGCCATACAAAGAAATTGAACTGCCCCAGAACCATGGTGAAAACCAGGAAGAATGTTTGAATGATCAGCCAGATAGGATAGAAACTCATCATTCTGGCGTTAATCCCAAATCTGGATTTAGTATTGCCCAGGAATATGTTCTCGATCAGGATGCGGAAAGCGAAGATCACAAGTCCCAGCCACAGATTGAAGAACATCATGATTAACCCGCCCCAATACATGAAGGCCATGGAAAGCAAAATAAAGAAAAACTCAGGATTAAATCTCAACTGGTATTTCATGTTGGAAGCCCAGCGACTGCGTTGATTCACGAGATGTTTCCAGGATTTTACCGGACGTGTATGCACCCAGCCAGAAGGTTGGAAATTGAAAATAATCCGGTGTCCTTTACGGCGCATGAGTTGCATCAGGTTCACATCATCACCCGAAATGAGATGGCGGATTTGCTCAAATCCCCCCACATCATCAAAGGCTTTGCGAGTGTAGGCAAGGTTCTGGCCAATGCAAGCCCAGCTTTTCCCAAGGGTGTAGCCTCCCCCCAAAACCATGTAGGTGAAAGCAAAATCCAGGTGTTCATATTTGTGCAGCAGATTTGCTTCTTTCCAGGAAGGCAACAAAGTTCGTGAATAACCTGCAACCATAGACACGCCTTCGGTAAAATGGGAGATCATAGAGCTGATCCAGGTTTGGGGTAAGATGCAATCCGCATCGGTAGTTAGGATAATTTCGCCCTGGGTTAGATGAATCGCCTTTTCCAGAGCCTGTTTCTTGGGCGAGATCACCTTGTCCCTGCCCAGAACTTTCAAATAGGTAAGGTTCAATCCTGCCTGGCGATACTGCTCTGCAACCTGCTGAGTGTCGTCTTCGGAATCATCATCAGCCAGGATAACTTCATAAAGCTCATGAGGGTAATCCTGATTTAGCAGGCAGAGAAAGAGTTCTTTCAGGTTTGCCGCTTCGTTTCGGGCTACGATTACAACGCTCACAGTCCGCTTTTTAAAGCTGAAAGCTGGTTTGTAGTTTTTATAACCTCGCCAGAATCTTACACAGAAACTGATGTAGGTTACAAAACCAGTGGAGATTAGAAGGCAGAGAGAATAGAAGACAATCCGGTACACGCAGGACTATTCCATTTCCAGTTCGTCGCGGTATCCCCAACGGGTTGGATAGAAATTGAAACGAAGGGTATCTTCCAACGCAGGTGGAACATTGTCCTCGATGAAGTATTCTTCGATACCGCTTGAGGATACAAAACCAGAACTGGGATTGATAGTCCGTTTAACGATTCCTTCCGGAATGCTGAAACTATAGCGGGGATCATCGGTTCTGGGAAGCCGTCCTTTATTATCTATCCTGATTGCTTTGGTCATAATCCTGCCCCAGATTGGCGCACAAACCGCGCTGGCAGAAATGGCTGCATTATTGTCAAATCCGTTCCAGATCCCCAGAGTGTATTTTTTGTTAAAACCGATAAACCAGGCATCACGATGGTCACTGGATGTCCCCGTTTTACCTGCTGCCTGCCAGAGATAGTTTTGCCTGGCAGCTGCTCCTGTTCCGGAAGAAACCACGGACTGCAAGAGAGAAGTCATGATATAGGCCACTTCAGGTGTGGTCACCTTGATCTTGCTTCCACGCCCGCGTTCCAACACTTTACCCTTCAGGTCTTCGACCTTGGTTATGAAGACTGGGGTAGTTCTGGTTCCGCCATTGGGGAAGGTTGTATATGCCGAGATCAGATTGATAGGAGTGACCTCGTAAGCTCCCAAAGCAGCGGAAAGATCATCAGCTTTGGCATTTATCCCAAATCTGCGAAAGGCATCGTTAACTGCATCCAAACCGATGTCCATTACGGTTTTCACAGCCCAAACATTGTAAGAATGGGTTATTGCTGTCCGCATTCTGGTATAGCCATAATACTTGCGGCTAAAATTCTGAGGAACCCAGTCCTTGCCATCTCCGCCTTTTAATCTGACCGGGGCATCCTTGATCACGGTGGCAGGGGTGTAACCCTTTTCCACAGCGGCAGTATAATATATGGGTTTAATTGCGCTACCTGGCTGGCGTTTGGCTTGAGTCATGCGGTTAAACTTGCTATGGGTGAAATTTCTCCCACCGATCATAGCCAGAACCTGGCCGGTATTATTATCCATCAAAACCAGACCACCTTGTAGATATCGGGTGTTGATATCCACACTGTTTTCGGGAACGCTGCTATAGCGAACTCCACTTGTATAGCCCTTTTCCACGTTGCTGAGATAATTGTTCAGCACAGAATCCGCATAGACAGTAAGTTCCTGATCCAGAGTGGTATATATCCTTAGTCCACCTTCGAATAGCCTCTCGGTTCCATACTTTCGTTCCAGATAAAGCCTTATATGCTCAATAAAGTAATCCGATGCATACTGACGCATGGAAGCTGAGCCACTGGAGACGGGAGTAGCAATGGCGGTTTCATATTCTTCTTCGGTTATTTTGTGAGATTTGAACATTCTTTTCAGGATCATATTCCGCCGTTCGATGAGGCGATCAGGATGTTTGATGGGACTGTAGTAGTTCGGTCTTTGGATCATTCCGATCAGGGAAGCCGATTCGGCTATCGAAAGATCACGGGCATGTTTACCAAAATAATACAATGAAGCGGTTTCCACTCCGTGGATTTGACCGCCCCAGAAGATCTTGTTGAAGTAAATTTCCAGTATCTCGTCCTTGGTAAATTCCCGTTCGATCCGAAAAGCCAGGATCAGCTCCTTCATCTTGCGGGAAACCCGTTTATCCAAAGACAGGAACATGTTTCTGGCCATTTGCTGGGTGATGGTACTGGCTCCCTGGGAAAAATCCATCCTGACAACATCAATCAAAATTGCCCGGATATTACCAATGATATCAACTCCGAAATGATGGTAAAAATGCTTATCTTCAGTCACCAGTAAAGCATCTATCAGATATGGCGGTAGTTCTTTTAGCGATACCAACTTGCGTTTCTCGAAGGCAAATAGATATACCATCTTGCCATTTCGATCGTATACTTCAGAACCGGAGCGCATTGTGAAATTTCGTAACTCGCTGGTGGGAGGTAAACTGTCCCTATAGAACCACAAGGCTCCTACAAATATACCGATCAGGACGCAGACGGCAATACCTGTCCAACGAGCAATTTTGGTCCATTTATCTTTATTGTATCTTTTCATTTTTCACCTATGGTCGGGAGTTTTATCCTCGTATCGGTGTATAGTGTTATGTATGCAATTACACTACCACTAATCAAGGCAATTGAAAGCAGCAATGGTGTCAACACAAAAACTTGATCGCTCTGAATAATGAAGGTATGAACTACAGCTAACTGCATCATATTGTGGGCAATTGCTCCACAGATACTGATGCCGTAAATGCTAAAACCCAATCTTACCCATTTCACAACTAACATAATAATCAAGGCTGCCATCCCTCCGGCAAGAGAAAGCACCGTTGAAGGTGAGAGCAATGTGAAGGTAAATAGCCCTCCCAGTATGGATTTGCTGAAATTAACGATCAATGCCTGCCAGGGCTTGCCCTTGTAAACCAGGAAAAGGATTACCACATTGGAAAGCCCAATGCGGATGAAGGGTAAGGGCAAAAGCCGCATCAACAGGTTTTCCACGATATGCAGTGAGGAAGCGGCTGCCGTTAAAAAAGCCAGCCACAGAAGCTCATGTTCGGTTGTTTTATTCATGAAAGATATTGCTTGATGAAATCATTGCTGCTATCATACAACTCTGGCAAGGTCCCAGAGAAGATTGCTTTGCCGTTATCCAGGAAAAGGATCCGGTTGCTGATGCTCTCCAGGTTCTTAAGTTCGTGGGTGATGGAAATCAAGGTGGCGGCATGCGAATCGGCGATTTGGGCTATATAATAGAGTACCTCTTTGGCGGTGATGGGATCGAGTCCAGAAACAGGTTCGTCAAAGATGATATAGTCAGGCTCGTAAACCAAAGCTCTGGCAATTCCGGCTCTTTTACGCATTCCTCCGCTTAACTGGGATGGGAGAAGGTCAAGTGTCCTTTCCAGGCCGACCAGTTTCAGGGATTTAAGCACCTTGCTTTGAATCTGATCACAGTCTGTTTCGCCTCTTTCATATAGGGGCAGAGCAACGTTTTGCCTGATAGTGAAAGAATCCAATAAAGCGGCATTCTGAAAGACCATTGCTATCCGACGACGCAGGTCATTGCACACATCAGGATTGCCACGGTGCATATCAATTCCGTCGATGATCACTTCTCCGCTGTCGGGAGTATAAAGACCCAGGATGGTTTTGATCAAGACAGTTTTTCCACAACCGCTCCTACCCAGGATTGCCAGATTTTGTTCATTTTTCAGATCGAAACTGATACTGGAAAGGATCTGTTGCCCCCCCAATGAAACATTTAGATTCTTAACACTGATCATCTTCTATAGTAGGTCTGGTTAACTGCTCAAGGCAAATCAGCCGGATTTCCTGGAAAACCTGAAATATAAAGTAGCCAAGGCTAAACCAAGCAGATTGGCCATCAAATCATATACCACAACTGACCTTCCGGGAATGTAGTTTTGGTGATATTCGTCTGCGGTTGCCAGAAGAATTAGGATCGCAAATGCGAACAATCGCCTGACTCCGGTTATTTTGTGTGCCTTCATCCAGATGTATACCAGCAGTCCGAAGACAAAATAAACAAAGGTATGAGCTAACTTATCAAACCCAAGTATCTTAAATGTAGGCAGGCTGTCCGAGGGAATGGATGATAAAGTCCATATAAAACCCAACCACACCAAAGAGGGATAAATACTGCGTAGTAGTCTCACGGAGTAACTCCAGTCAAATCCCAATGAGTAGAGATACCCTTAGATTTTAGGATTGCTTTAACTATTATATGCCTGTCATCCACCCAAAGGTTCATTTTATTACCTTCATTCAGCATATTATGGGTAACCATGTCCACGTAGGGTTGTTTCTGGCCGGACAGATTCTCAAAGCTGATTTCATAACGCTGGGCTCTCAGTTTTCCCATTGCCGTATTCAGCATTTCGTCCGGTTTTTCTTTTACCTTTGCCTGCCAGGAGGTTCCGTTGCCGTCGATGTTATATCTGCCTTCCTTGACTTTTCCATCAGAAACCAGTGACAAAAATGAAAACACATCCCGAACCGTCTTTCCGATGTGATAAACCATGATGCTTCCATCAGTTTTATGTGTAATTCTGGCGAC
>CAZNGW010000048.1:0-20904 GCA_964572925.1 uncultured Candidatus Cloacimonas sp.
TGCAAAGCAGCGAAAAATACAGCGGAACCTATGCCGCAAAAAGTGGTGCGATCGGAGACAACACTAACACGGAACTAAGCCTATCTCTAAATATCACTTCTTCCGGAAACATAAGCTTTTATCAAAAGGTATCCTCTGAATCAGGATATGATTTCCTGCGTTTCTTTATTGATGGCGTGCAGCAGGGCGAATGGTCAGGCAGCGGATCCTGGACACAACAGAGTTATGCCGTTACAACCGGCACACACACATTTTTGTGGAGATACCTGAAAGATGTGAATACCGTTAGCGGTTCTGACTGTGCTTGGATCGACCATCTCAACTTTCCTGCATTTAATAATTTTTATGCCCCAACGAATCTTACAGGGATAGCTGGAAATGGCACAGCTTCATTATCCTGGAGTGCACCAGGCGGAAATACTCCCACCAGTTACAACATTTACCGGAATACATCCCTAATAGGTAATTCAGTATCGACCAACTACACTGACAATACTGTATCTAACGGCGTTCCTTATACTTATTATGTTACAGCAGTTTACAGCTCTCCCAGTGGCGAATCTTCAGCCTCAAATTCGGTAACACTGACCCCTGGAGCAGTGGTGGTAAACGATTATGTGATCGGAACGGGGACCAGTACTACGGGGACTTCATCGGCTTGTCCAATCAACATCTATTATGAAAGCCTGCACGGCCAGTCAGTTTACACGGCTGCCGAGTTAAATGCAGCAGGGATTACCGGTCCTATCGACATTACCAGGATTGGTTTTTATATAAACACTGCTCCCTCTGAGGCTCTGCCGAATTTCATCATCCGTATGAAGCACACTACAGCTACAAATGTCGCCAGTTGGCAAACTGCAGATGGGATGGCAACCGTTTATTCGAGCAGCAGTTACTTGCCGGTAGCAGGTGGATTTCAAATGTTGGATCTCACCACCCCATTTACTTGGAATGGGTCGAGCAACCTCGTAGTTGACACTGCCTTCAGTCCAGTTAATCAATGGACTTCAACTGGAACGGTAAGATATTCAACCGTCACCAGTGGTTATCGATATGCGCGAGCTGATGATGCTGATCAAACTAACGTTTTTTCCGGATCTGGGACTAATAATACCACCTCGACGAACCGACCCAATATAAAGCTTACCACGTCTTATGTTCCGCCTACCCCGGCAATAGTTGTGCAACCTTCCAGTTTAGCCTTTGGCACGATAAGGATAAATACCACCTCTGCCAACACCTTCCAGATCTCCAATCCCGGAACTGCAACCCTAACCGGAACAATAACCACTCCTTCTGGCTATTCTGTTGCATTGTCGAGACAGGGGGTCACCATGTCGAAGGGAATGACCGGCTTGAGCAATAACCGGGCAGAGACCAGAAACTCTCTTGGCTACAGTATTCCAGCAGGTGGAAACTCAACCTTCAATGTAAGCTTTACCCCCACAGCCGTTCAGGCTTATAACGGCAATATTACGATCACGCACAATGCTGGCGGAGCAGATAGGACTATTGCCCTTACCGGACAGGGAGGCAAGCCCACTCTGTCTCTTAGTTCCACTACCTTTACTGCAAACCTGAGTTTGAATGGCACGGGCTCGGACAATTTGGCTGTGTCCAATTCTGGCAATCTGGAGCTAAGCTACAATCTCGCTATTGCCGGTTCGGTTCCCTGGCTCAGCATCAATGGCGGAAGCAGTGCTTCAGGCACTATAGCAGTTGGAGGGGCTGCTCAGAATGTCAGTCTGGCTTTCAATGCAGCGGGACTAACGCCAGGAACTTACAATGCCACCATTAACGGCAGTTCCAATGACCCTTCTGCAGCCACATACAACATCAGCGTCACTCTGAATGTGATAGCTCCGTGGATCATGGTAAATACTTATACGCTCGATTTCGGCACCGTGCAGATAGGTCAGACTGCTTCCCAGAGTCTCGTGATCAGCAATCCCGGAACCTCCACCTTGACCGGTGAGATTGTCTTTCCTCCTTTCTGTTTTAACGTTATTGTTTCCCGAACTTCCAGAAACCATGAACCTGCGTTTGTTGCTTCGAGCCAAGCTGATCAAAACCTGCGTAATACTCTCAGTTTCAGCATTCCAGCCGGGGAAGCCCTGGAATATACTGTCACTTTCGCTCCAACCCACATGATGGAATATGTCGATCAGATTGTAATAAATCACAATGCCCCCGGAAGTAACATTAGCATAGCGTTAAGTGGGTTTGGTGTTCAGTCGGTATTGGATTATCACCCCTCTAGTATTGAAGTGGATTTACCCTTTGGTGGCATCGATTCTGAGGATTTGATTCTTACCAACTATGGCAATATCCCGCTTACCTTCACAGCAGCAAGGGCACAAGGTTCTTTCGAAATCACGATCAATGGCGCAAGTTCAGCTAGCGGGAGTATTGAAGAAGGAAACAGCCAATCCCTTACAATCGGGTTTCAAGCTCCTGGAGTGGCAGGTCGATACATCGGTCGAGTAGATATCACCAGCAACGATCCGGATAATCCTTATGTTCAAATCCCGGTTGTAATGAATGTTTTTAATCCCAATCATCCACCTGTGATAAATCTGCCAAGTATATTTGAGCTGCCTTACAATGGCAACCAGGAGGTCAATTGGAGTGCTTTTGCCAGTGACCCCGATAATGATACTCTCGTCTATACAATAACTACAAGTTCGCATATTACTTATACTTCACTTACCTATCCGAATGGAAGACTCACCCCCAATCCTGGATGGCATGGGCAGGAGTTTGTCCATGTTACAGTAAGTGATGGCGAATTTGAAGCTTCCGATGATATGCTGGTAATAGTAAATGGCCCTCCCGTCCTGGATATTCCAGTTGACATCAGTTTCGGCCGCAACGGATCTATCAATGTAGACTTCGGTGATTATCTTGCCGATCCAGAAATGGATGAACTCATTCTATCCTTTAGCGGCAACAGCAGCATCCAGATTGACCAGCTTGGCATGAGAGTCATGTTTAGCTCGCTTGAAGACTATGTGGGCAGCGAAGCAATCACCCTGACTGTATACGACGGGCATAATACTGTGCAGGGTGAATTTACGGTTACTGTGATCAATCATGAACCGGTTATAAACTTGCCCGAAAGCTTTAGCCTTGATCAAAATGGCAGCCTGACGGTAGATTTTTCACCCTTGATCAGTGATGCGGATGGCGACTCCCTTACTCTAAGCTATTCTGGTAATAGCAATATTGGCGTAAGTATTGATGGCTTCAGCGTTACCTTTACCCCTGCTGCAGATTGGTTTGGCAGCGAGGACATTACCTTTACGCTTTCTGACGGACTAATTCAATCAAATGCAGCCGTGCAGGTTACTGTGAACCAGGTTATCAGCCATCTGGATACCCCGGAATTGCTGATCAGTGCCAACATTAACGGCATCCACCTTACCTGGCAACCTGTTAATTATGCCACGGAGTATCAGATCTACCGCGCATCCTCACCAGAAGGTAGCTACAGCCTGCTCGACACAACAAGCTCAACCCAGTATAATGACAATAATCCTCCAGACCTGGCTTTCTACTATGTAAAAGCGGTTTACATGCCTTTGTCTGGAAAATAACATCAAGCTCTCTCGCCACCCGAGTGCCTCGCGGAAGCCACCCGAATGCCTCCCCAATGGGATTCGGGTGGCTTTGGGGTGGTGACAGGGTGGATAAGGAGTGCAGAGGAAGGAACGGTAGGATGAAAACCAACAGAAATATGTCCATTGCGGAAGCTTAATGGATTTGCCATCAGTGTAGAAAATCTGTAGCTTGCTCTCCCAGTTACCCCTGATAGTAACAGCTTAATGCAGATGCTGAAAAAAAGCATTGTTCTGGAACATAAATTGAATATAGTGTCTAACACAGTATGGAAAATAATAACCCGAAAATGATTCTGAGCGGTTCTGCCCGGGATTACCTGCAGCGAAAGCTGGATTTCTACCGGTTCAAAAACCGCAAACCCTGTTTGGTACAGGTAGCCAAAACCTGTCAAGGAGCAAGGTTTGCCATTGTTTATACGGTTCCGGAAGCAGGTGAGACCCTTTGGTCGGAAGCTGGACTGGAAATATATCTGGCACCTGAGCTGATTACGGAATACGGGGGTTTTAACCTTGATACTGAGCTGTTTTTTTTCAGCCGGCGCTTACTTATCAGTCCGCTGAAACAGAGCTATCAATGCGAATGTAAGAATAAATGCAGTAATAAGATAATCGAGTGAGGATAGATGAAACCTAAAGTATTAATGCTGATCGTTCTCCTGGCCGTGTCGCTGTTATCGGCAGCACCGCTGAAGAACTTTCCCCTTGAGTTGGCTCAGCCAGATGGCAGCAAGATAAATGTTTTTGCCAGTGGGGATGAATTTCATAACTGGCTGCACGATAAAGACAACTTCACCATTGTTAAGAACAATGATGGCTGGTATGTGTATGCCCGTCAGGACGGAGATGGAGTTGCCCCTACCGAACTGAAGGCAGTTTTGGACAACCCTTCCACCAGAGGCTTGCAACCCGGAATCAATCTAAGCCAGGCTATAATCGCGCAGAAATATGCCCGCTTTGAACAGATGAGGGATTATAGCAACGGTAAGAGCCCTCATACCGGACAATTTAACAACCTGGTGATTTTCATTAAGTTCGCAGACGATCCAGAATTTGCCAGCCCGATTACCCTTTACGACAACATCTTCAACGTTACGGAAAACAACGCAAACTCCATGAAGAATTACTTTCTGGCCGCTTCCTACCAGCAGTTGAGCGTTGACACGAGCTTTTTCCCCGCTCCCAATGGAACGGTAGTGGTGGCGATTACCGATATCAATCCCAGAGCCTATTATCGGGTGTATAGCAATACAAATCCTCTCGGTTACGATGAAAACGACGACAATGAACGCACTCAACGCGAACAGCAAATGCTGGCCAGAGCTGTGGCTGCCGTTGCCGATCAGATTCCTGCCGACCTGGATATTGATGGTGACAATGATGGTTATGTGGATAATACCTGCTTCATTATCCAAGGAGCTCCAGACGGTTGGGCTGAGCTTCTTTGGCCTCACCGCTGGGTTCTATATGCCGCCAATGCCACAATTCATGGAGCTCAGGTTTGGGATTTCAATTTTCAGTTGGAGTTTTCGCTCTACTCCGAAGGTGCCAGCGTTCTGGCCCATGAGATGTTCCATAGCTTGGGCGCTCCCGATCTCTATCGCTATAACGACACAACCATCGATCCGATCGGAAGCTGGGATTTGATGTGCTCAAACCAGAATCCGCCACAACACATGAGCGCCTGGATGAAATACAAATACGGAGAATGGTTGCCAGAACCACCTCTGATCACCGAAAGTGGAACCTATACCCTATCCCCCGTGGCAAGCTCTTCCACAAATAATATTTACAGGATTCCCTCCTGGAAAAACAACGAATACTACGTTCTGGAATATCGGCACCCCGCCGGATTTTATGATGACAACCTGCCGGGAACCGGATTGCTGGTTTACCGTCAGGACAACCGCTATGACGGAAATGCATCAGGTCCGCCCGATGAATTATATATCTACCGGCCTGGAGCCAACAACACCACGACCCAGGGTTCTTTGTCCATGGCTGCTTTCAGCCTGCAAAACGGACGCACCGAGATGAATGAAACCACTGTTCCAAACGGCTTCACAAGGGATAATCTTACAGGCGGACTGAATCTGTATGAAGTTGGCGAAGCAGGTGAAACCATCAGCTTTAAAATCAAGATTTCAGATGTGCAGCTTACCTCACCCCGCAGAAACGATGTTTGGTTCAGTGGCAGCAATAAAAGCATCACCTGGAAAGCAAAAAGCTCTTCCGGAAACGTCAAACTCGAATATAGCACCAATCTTGGCCAAAATTGGACTCAGATAGTCGCCAATGCACCCAATAGCGGTAGTTTCCTTTGGACTTCCCTGCCTTTTTCAGATTCCAGCCAGTGCCTGGTTCGCATAACCTTGCTTAGCAACAACCAAACCGATACCAGCACCTATCCTTTTACAATTTTAAGCTCTTTGGCTACTCCAGTAGGAACCTATCCAGCCAATCAGGCTACCAATATCCCCACCAATCCCCAGATCGCCTGGCAAGCGGTTCCCGGTGCCACAAGCTATCAATTCCAGCTTTCTGCAGATCCTGATTTCAACAGCTATGTGGCAAATATCCTGAACCATCCCACCAATACCTATCTCAGTTCAGGTTTAACGCCTTTCAGCACCTATTACTGGCGGGTTGCCAGCATTGCCGATGTGGGGATCAGTCCCTTCTGTGAAACCCTTGCCTTCACAACTGGGCAAACCAGCGAACTGCCTGCCATACCCGTCCTGGTAAGTCCTGCTCATTATGCCGGCCCCTTGCCTTTGGAGGTAAGTTTCAGTTGGGGAAGC
This sequence comes from uncultured Candidatus Cloacimonas sp., assembly GCA_964572925.1. Classification (GTDB taxonomy): domain Bacteria; phylum Cloacimonadota; class Cloacimonadia; order Cloacimonadales; family Cloacimonadaceae; genus Cloacimonas. The sequence continues at coordinate 6,422 of CAZNGW010000048.1, forward strand.
AGTTATCTGGCAAGTTCTTACAGAATCCAGATCTCCAGAGATGCCTTCTTTACCCAGTTGGTTACCGATACATCAGGCATCCCAACCAACTCCTGGAATTATTCCGGACTGGCTCCCTGGACAATATACTACTGGCGGGTTGCCTCGGAAAATGTAGCCGGACAAAGCAATTTTTCCATGGCCAGAAGGTTCAGTACCGGCGATGGTTCTGCAAGTGAGGATGAGAATCTAAGCGTGGCAGTCAATGGTCTTAACGCCAACTATCCCAATCCCTTCAATCCCCATACTACCATCAGTTTCAGCGTTAAGGACGCCAACCGCCCAGCCAGCCTGATCATCTACAATAGCCGTGGTCAAAAGGTAAAAGGTTTGTTCAAGGGTATTCCTCTCGGCAACCAAGTAAGTATTGTTTGGGATGGCAGGGACGAGCAAGGAAGAGAAGTAAGCAGTGGTGTCTACCTCTATCGCCTGCAGACCGAGGATTATTCCGAGACACGCAAGATGCTGTTAGCCAAATAATAAAGAGAGCGCCATAGACAAATTAGCAGTCTTTCACCAAGACTGCTAATTTTTTTCTTGCTTTTTTCCTGCTTCCGTTTATAATGTCAGTAGAGTTATCAAACAAGCAAGGAGGTTTAAAATGAAACTCGTCCCTTATCGCAGAAACAACGAACTCAGGCCCATGAGCAATATGCTCAGTTTATTCGATGATTTCTTTAACCGTGTATATGAAGATGAGAACTCGGATGAAAACTTCCGGGCTATGGCAATGGACATTGTTGAGCAGGAAAAAGATTTCCAGATCATGGCTAACCTGCCCGGTTTTAAAAAGGAAGATGTGAAGATCAGCGTGCACGACAATCAGCTGCTCATCGAAGCCAGTTGCGACACTAAAAAGGAAGAGAGCCAAGGTACGGTTTACCGCTGCGAACGCTATAGCGGTAGCTATCGCCGTAGTTTGATCCTTCCCGAAAATGCCGATATTGCCAGAATTAGCGCCAAAATGGAAGATGGAGTGCTGAAGCTTGGTATCCCCAAGAAAGAACCGAGTCCCAAACAAGAAATCACCATCGAATAAACTACATAGAGCCTAAGTTAAAAAGAAGGATTGTTTCGGCAATCCTTCTTTTTTATTATTTGAGGGCTATCCTCAATCCGTAGTTTTATAGCTCAGCAAAGACTTTCAGCAGTAGTTATTCAGAATAGTCCTCAGGGCTGAGTTACGAAAAAGATGCCGGGATTATTCACAGTGCAATAGAAGCAATTTCCTACTCGAACACATTCAGTTGCGTAGTTTTCGGTGAATTCATCCACCACGTTTAACTCTGTGGTTGTTCCCAGCAAACTGCGGTAAAACACCCTGGCCGAAGCTGCTGCCTCTGCATCATCCACTGGGATATACACATAGGGCATGCGATCAGCTTCCGAAATACCATAGAAATTCGGGCTTAAGCTGGTTCCGCTTGGGCTTGTGATGTTCAAAAAATAAGCTGATAGCAGGTTGTTGACCCCCGGCAGGACGCTCAATTTTTGCAGGCTGAGATTAGTGTTTTCGGGGATGGTTGTGCCTATAAAAAACAGCTGCAGAATGAATTGGGCCTGATATAAAGACAATACTGAATCGCGGTTGAAATCAACCGTCATACTCACCGAAGAATGGGGATTATTATCTGTAAATGATTGATAACTACCATGATACACGAGATCAATGCCGTTGTAACCACCATCAATATAGAAATGCCAGGGATCATAGGCAGCGCTTTCTGCATAGGGATACAAACGGTAGTAGGAAAGCCCTGAACGTTCGTAGAACAACAGGTTGTTACCCCTGCTCCGGCGTTTGAAAAACAGAGTGGGCAGAAAGGTTTTCAAATCGGCTTCATGTTCGGTGGCGACGTTTAAAGCTGAGGATGTTGCGGTCAGGTCATACTGGGATGATAACGCCGAAAATGAATCCGGAAGCCCGTTTGATCGGCTGATATTAAGAATAAAACTGCTATCTGCCGGAGCATTGCCATAGGTATACAAACTGAATTCGCCGAAGGCAAAGGTCTGAGTGGGAAACACCCGAAGATTGATCGGATTGGCGGTGCTAACGTCTGAAGCCATTAAAATGCCGGGAAATTCAGGCACAAAGCTCGAACCACTTTCGTCTGATACATAGGTGTCGCCGGTGAAAGACTCCCCATATATATAGTATTTCACACGGGGATAGCTTTGATTGTTAAAGAGCAGAACGTTCTGCCCCACCTGAGTGGGCAGATGCAAATAAAATCCGGTTGGCAGAGTGCTTTCGACTTTACCAGCAGAATAAAACTCGAACTGAGCCAGACAGGTAGTATTGGACAGTTGGAAAGGCTCTCCGGAAAGCCAGCTGTGTGACGGAAAAGCTGGCTTGAGGTTCAGATTCAGGTAGCTGAAACTGCGTTTCGTGCTTTCCTGCCAACTGACAATGGCTTGTGAGGTCTGCAGATATTGCGTCGCCTTGCGATATGGGACAGTCAGCTTGGTCTGCGCTTCTGAAAAAGCCCCATAGAGATATGTGGCAGTCGAATTAATCCCTGCATAAACATAAGAACCACTACGCATATAGTGCGATGCATCGTACTCTGCAGCTGAGGTTTTGTAGGTGATCAGATCCTGGGAACCGTCTCGGTAACAGCGAAATAGCCTGTCTTGGTTTGTTGGGCTGTGTTGGCTGCGATAACCAAATTCAATCCAGGCTTCGTCAGGCAAAGTGGCGATCTGACTGCCGTTTTGAATAAAGGCAACGGAGAATGCTTCTGGAGTATCATTGCTACTGAAGGGGCTTCCATTAAAATAGTCGGCTATCAGGACAGAGATTTCGGGATTCAGGTTTATCTTCAGATAGGTATCTTCCAGCTGAGTATTCTGCAGATCAAACCAAAGATCCTGCAAATAGAGCTGATCCACACTGCCGTCCAGGGGAACGCTGATTTCAGTTTGTGAATCCAAGGGGCTTAGTAAGAAATAACTTCCGCCTTTACCTAAAAAGCCATAGAAAGTACTATCGTCCTGCCACCAATTGGGGGTTTGAGAATCGGGATCAGTTTCCGGCCAGCTTTCCAGGTTGGTACCGCTTAGCCTTGTCCACTGCTTTTGCAGGCGTCCCTTGCGGGAATTTATCATTCGCATAATAGCGATTTCTGAACCAGGTGCGGAAGTGGTGTTTAGCTTAACCAAGGGAGCGGACAGGGCTGCATTGGGATAGAGATTATCCAGAACAGCTTGCTGGTTAGGCGACAAATTCTCCTGCAGAGAAAGCTCAACGTTGCCGGCAGCCTGAAGGTACGAAGCAGGAAAATTTATGTTTAGTTGGTTGCTGTTATTATCCATCAGTAAAGCATAACAGGCTTCAGAGCCGCTAATGCTTAGTTGTGGTTCTGCCGTACCAGCAAATTTATAAAGACCGAAATCACCAGTTCCATAGAGGGGAAAATGTGCTCTTCCATTTCCGTATAAAACCGGCTCTAAAGAAGCAGCTTCTAAATAATATGAGATAGACAGAAGATACATATTCCCGGCAACTGAGCTCAATCCAGTATAAACTTCCGCCATGGGAATGCGGGCAGCCAGATCAAGTTTTGTCCCACCTCTTCTAACAGCAAAGCCATAGGTTTCGCTTACCGAAGTGGCATCTTGCTGAATGGCAAGACTGTCCCGGTCGGAAAAACTCTGGGTTTTTCCGAAGATGATTTCATCGCCAATTTTGAGCAATGAGTCAGCAATGGCTTCCTTGTGAACCAGCAGATAGCTGTCATCATTTGAGGATTTTACCAGATAGTCATTATAGCTGTTGATTATATTGCCTTCCAGGTAATCGGCAGGTGAAAGATCAGGTGGCAACAACAGGTTTTCGCGGTTGTTACAGGCAAAAAGGATCAAAATAAGGGGCAAAATAAGTATGAAGCGTTTCATTAATACCTGCCAGAAAGAGAGAGATAGAGTAACTGCTCGTTTGACCAGCCCTGATAATAGGCATAAAGATAAAAGCGGTTCCAAAGGCTTTTGGAAAGCGAAATGCCATAGTAAGAACCCATTTGATCAAAAGTGTCGATCATGTTTCCGGCACTGTCCACACTCCAGGTATCATTGCCGTTGCCATAATTCAGCCCCAATCCGAAACCCCAGGGCAAACTTTTTGTTAGTTCCACCTGCTGGTGAATTCTCAGGCTGTCCGCATTCTGCATCTCATGGTCTATGTTAACAAGATGCAGAGCATAGCGTATAGAAATGTCCCGCCACAGGATACGTGGTTTGAAACTAACTTGTTGAACGTCAAACCGGGGATATCTGCTATAAGAAGCCATAATCGACGGCTTAATCGCCAGTATCCCGGCATACAATTTGGGGCTTAGTTCCAGTCCTGCTTGTTTGGCAGGATACACTATTTCATTTTCTCCATCCAGGAAGCGACCCTGAACAGAGACATCAGCCCGTCGAAGCTGTATCCGGTAATCCGCCTCGTAGCTTTTTCGGTATGAATCACCGGACACGTAAAAATCCTCATAAGCCAATCCAAGACTGTGGCTGCGAAATGAAATGCTCTGCTTCAAGCCATAAGCAGATTTTTCCTCACCGGCCATTTTGTAGGAAACCGTAGTGCCGAATCCCGGTTTATGGTTCAGAACAATGTTTCCTTCCAGAGCTCTGGCTATCTCAAAGTTCTTATGGCTATTCGGATAATCGTCCATGGCCTGATAGGCATAAGCCATTCCCGTTCTGGAGATTTGGTTGGCGATCAGATTCCCGGGCTGGGAAGCAAGTCCCTTTTGATAATAATGGCGAGCTTCAGGAAATCGTCCCTTTTTCAGGAGCGCCAAGGCACGATAATTATTAGGATAGGCAATCCCGGGATTCTTTCGCAGCAATTCCGAACTAAGCTTTAGGGTTTGCTTGTATTTACCCAGCATATTCTGAGCCCAAAGCAATCCTTCCCAACCAGCATAATTTGCTGGATCAAGTTCAGTGAGAGTTTTGTATTGCTGCTCACCTTGCAAGTAGTTACCCATCAACATGTTCGTATATGCTTGGTCCAAAAGATGAGAGATCGGAACCTCAGGAACCGCTCCGCCCATTACTTCTCCGGGTTGGATGGGTTGCATGATTGTTTCCGCTACCGTCAGAACAGGCAGCAGGATCAGCAGGAAAAGAACCTGAAGGCGCATGCTACTGGTTCAAAACCTTTGCGTATTCTTTAACCATGGCGGATTCAGGATAGTATTTCTTCAGCAGTTGATATTGTTTTTTAGCTGCCTCAATGTCCTTGGCCTGATAGAGATTGTTTACTAAATAAGCTCTGGCTTCCATATCCCAGGGAGTCACCTTTAAGATTGCCAGATAGTAATCCGCCACATCGCGATATTGCTGCTTCATATATGCTGCATAGGCTGCTTTGCCCATAATCACCGTGTTTTGGGGATAGCTTTTCAGGATTTGATCGGCCAGGGCACGGGCTTCATCCCATTTACCCAGGGCGAGCTGACAATTCAGGATACCGGTTTGAGCGTCCAGGCTATGAGAGATGTTGTTTGATTTCTGATAGTTTTTTATGGCATCATTATAACGTCCCAGCAGGTATTGCAGCCAGGCTATGCGTAGCGCATAGAAATCGTCATTGGGCTCTTTGGCGCTGAGATCTTCCATGATCTGCAGGGCACGGGTATAGTTTTTTGCAGTTTCAGCATTGTATGAATCGGTAATGCTAACCGGTCCCTGGGCAAGGGAAAGCCCGGTTATCAGGATAAGCATGACTGCTACAATCGTTTTTTTCATTTATCATTTTCTCCTAGTTTTACTTTCTTGGCTTTCAGGAATAACCTGCCTGAGCGATATAGACTGAGCTCACTTATTCCTTCGTATTTGTTTATTACTACGCTTCCGCTATCTTCCTTCATTTTTATTCCGAGGAAACGGTAATTTGTTTTACTTTCAATGGTGATTGCTTCCCTGGCAGCGCTGATTGTGGATTTTGTGCAGGCACTGAAGATGCTGAACAGAGGTGCCAGGAGAAGTAGTAGATGTCTGAAAGGGGGATTGGTGATCACCGACATCGCCGGCTCGTCACATAGGAAGATTTCTTGCTTTTCCACATACGGCATTCTGGCGATCAAACGGGCAAGTGCCGCAAGCGCAGACTTTCTGTTTCCGCTTAGAAAAAGGGTATTGAAGATTCCATTATATACGCTGAACCCCAACCTGCTGCCCCGGCTTGAAACGATCTGCCAGTTTCCCCAAAGATCAAGTTCCACTTTCCAGTTCTCTGACAAGGTCTTATTTCCATAGCTCACCTCAAGTTGCTGCTCGCTGAGGTTTTGCAACCCTAAAATATTCTGAAGATGCATTTCCGGAAGCAATGGAGAGATCGTTTCGTCCTGTTTGGGAATGCTACTGCCGATGAATTCCAGGCTGCCATCTCTATGATGCAGCTTGTAGTTCACCAAATGCGACAGCCTCGTTTTACTTCCTGCTTCAAGCCCAAGCTGAATCTGGAAATGTAGATGTGGAATCGGGGATCGGCCTGAATTTCCCACTTGGCCAAGGCGATCACCTTTTTTCAGATAATCACCGGGTTTAACGGTTATGCTACCTTTTTTGAGGTGTGCGGAGAAACTGTAAAGTCCGTAACCGTGGGAGACACAGACATAATTACCCCAGTTTTCGCGAGTATTGATCTGACCTGCCGGATTATCTGCCACTCCGTCCAAAACCCTTACCACATATCCATCGGCCGAAGCGAACACCGGCTTGCCAAAGGCTAGATAATCTCCAGTATTTCCTGGGTCACCGGCATAACGTAGACCCCGGTTATCCTGCATTTCAAAGTCCCAGGCATAAGCCCAGTCAAGCTTGTGGGTATGTTCACCTTTGTGGCCCTGGGTAACAAGCCATTCACCCTGCAGAGGAAAAGCAAATTGCGGAACGCCCAGGCTGCTGAATCTTTTATAGCGTTCCTGATAAACCTGCAATGCCAATTCCGGATTGAAAACACCCAAATCGTTCATCAGAGGTTTACCTACCCTGATCCTCAGCCTCAGAGTAAAAATCACCAGAGGAATCACAATATTCAAAGGAAGGGCAAAAACCGGAACAGTCAGAGGAGTGTAGAGCCCTGTATAGCTGTTGTAATGGTGATAGGTGCTGTTGAGCAGAATCACGATCAAAAAGCCCAGAGCGGTAGAAATCGCGGCCACCAGCCAGGAACTTTTTCCGGGTAAGAGAAATATGCCACCAATAGCCAGCATAATCAAGATGCCATTGAATCCGGGAAAAAACAATCCCGGACCCAAACTTTGCCCGGCCAGATGCATCAGCAGATAACTGATCCCCCAGCCCAGCAAGGCCAGCACAAAGCCTATGCGGGTAATGATCAACAAGGCCAGGCCTACCAGGATTCCGGCAAAAACCTCAGGTGTAAAGAAGATGGAACCCAGACTAACAAAGAACATTCGCCAAAACTCCGGCAGCTTAGGTTCACCCATGATCAGCAGAACTTTATCGAACGGATAATTCGAAAGATATCCTACCCTGGCAAAATGATACCACAGAATGAGCGCTACAATGGAAAATGGCAGGCTCATGGGCAACATTCGGAAATAGGTATTGCTGATATAGCTGATCAGCAGATAAATAAGCAATGTCCCCACTGAGATCAGACCAAGGTAGCCAAGATAAAACAGCGGAGCTTTCACGATCAGCAACATCGGATAGTAGTATCCCATGGTAAGACCGATTAGCAGACTGTTGAAGGATACAATTCCGCTCCGCGATTCCCAACTTTCGAAACCTATCATGCGAGACACCAGGATTGCTACCATTAAGCTGAAAAGACCGGATAATCCTACAACCGGCGACAATAAAGTAACCAGCATCAGCATCAGGCCAAGCAACACCGAATCCGAAAACAGAATCGAGGCATAGCTGTGCGGAATGGCAAGGATCACTGCTCCCAGAGAGCGGAGGATGCTGCTAATCTTCATAGCTGACGCAGATGTTCGGGAATGAATTCGCGGTTCCTGATATCACTGATATCCTCTTTTTCCCTGATCAATTCAACCTTGCCGGTTTCTGTAATCAGGCAAACATTGGGACGGTATTCGATGAACTGCATCCATTGCGTCACATTGTAAGCACCTACGGGAGAGATCAATACCGTGTCTCCATAATAGAGATCTGGGAAAGGCATCGCACTGCGGATCACATCTATATTCATGCACAGCGGGCCATAGAAAACCGTGTTTTGATAACTTCCGGGGAAAGGACGGGTAGGCACAACCCGCTGCTTATACCACCAGGCCGTGATATTGATATTCACACCGGCATCCAGAATTACTGCACGTTCACCTGTGGGCAGGTTCTTTTTACCGATTACGCTGGCTACCAGGTAACCGGCATCATCCACCAAAACCCTTCCGGTTTCCAAAATCAGGCGGGGATGATGTTCCTTAACATACCAGGAAGCATTGAAAGCGGTTCCGATCGCCTCAGCATATTGCTCGAAGGATGGGGAGGCAAGCTCACCAGGCGTGTATTGATCGATCAGGGTGTTGGATGAGGCAAAGCCACCTCCGAGATCAATGTAATCCAGAATGATCCCGAAACTGTCCTTGATGGTTTGCGCAAAGGCCAGCAGTTTTGTGGCAGCCCAATAGTAGGCATTGGGATCCAGAATGAAGGTTCCGATGTGGGTATGCAGACCGACAAGCTGCAATTTTCCTCCTGAAACCAATCTCTGCACTGTGCGATAGGCTTCGCCATTATCATAATTAAAACCGAATCTTGTCCACATCGGGCTGATTCCGGTATCCATATTCAGACGGATGGCCACTTTGGGTTTCATGCTCAGTTCGTCGGCTATCTTTTCGATCAGATATAGTTCTTCAAGGTGATCAATGTGGATCATGGCGCTTTCGCTGACGGCACGCTGCAGGTCACTTTTACGCTTGGAAGGTCCATTGAAGTAAATTCTTTCACCCGGAACACCATTCCGGCGCGCCATATCGTATTCCATTCCGGAAACCACTTCTGCCGGAGCGCCTTCCTGGTGAAAGATATTGCAGATTGCTCCCAGGTAATTGGTTTTATAGCTCCAAGTAATCTCCGCCAGTGGGTAATGGATGCGAAGAGTATCCTGCAAGCGGCGATAATTGCGTCTGATCTGCTTTTCGGAAAAAACAAACAATGGGGTTCCATGCGCTTCCACCAGACTGCTGATCGGAATGCTGTCTATGCTGTCCTGATGCCTTACCACGGTGGTATGGGCATATTTATTGAGGTTTCCGGCGCTATTGCGCTCAATATAGGGGGCGGTATAGGGTTTTTTCATTTTTTATGTTCCTGTTTTTGTAAAAGTTAGAAGGTTGTAAGGTTGGGAGGTTCGGAGGGGACAAGTGGAAAGGTGGAAGGGTGTAACACAATGCAGAGATTGAGCTGCAATCCGTGAATCGATAAGAACAGGGCTTGCTGTATGCACCACCATCTTTAAACCGGGTTTCACCCTTCCACCTTTCCACCTTTTCATTTACCTAACCAGTTCTCCATTTACCGAGATATCCCCCAACAGGGATATATCACTGATGATGTCTTCGGCATGGCGGATAAACAAAGTTCCCGGCTTAAAGGGTGGCAGGCTTTCAGGTTTTTCGCCCATCGCTAATAATACTGTTGCCGCGGGTTGATTCTGTCCACTGCCTTCTGCCAAACGAACCCAGGCTGGGAAACGGGGGTTGATCTCAATCAGGTAAAACACGCCGTCTTCACCTTTGATGATCTCCAGTTCACAGGGCCCGCGCCAGGAAAGGGCTTCAATCACTTTGTGGGCATAGCTTTCCAGTCCGGGATTTTTTACCACTACGCCGCCAAAGCCTTTTCCCTTGTCCGTAATAACGAGTTTTCGCTGGGGAACCATGCCCAGGCATTTGCCTTTGCCGTCACCCACGATCACTACGTTGAATTCATCACCGGGGATGATCTCTTGCATAATAATCGGCAGTCCCCATTTGGCTTGCAATTCAAAGAAGTATTTCTGCGCTTCAAAGAGATTTTGGGCTTTATAGGCTTCATACAGACGGCCTTTTATGATCACGGGGAATTCCAGATCATCCTTCAATTTATAGATGTCGTCTGCACTTTGCAGCAGATGCGTTTTGGGGATATCTATTCCTTTGGGAGGGAAAAACTGTGCCAGCTTGATCTTATCACGCAGGTTGAATTGTTCTTCGGTAGGCAGGAAGGTTTTTATCCCTCTCTGCATAAGATCTTTTTCCAGGCGGATGTAGAGTGGGATTTCCGAGTCGAGGGTAGGAATTGCCACATGGATCTTGCTGCGGGATAGAATATAGTCCAGCCGGGTCAGAAATGATTCTGCTCCGGTGGAAGGATAGGGCATCTGATAAACTTCGTCCGCCAGCCCTTCCAGGTATATTCCAGATTCCATGGCATCATATACGAAACCCACGATCTTTCCTTTGAACCCGGCTGCCCTGAGGCTTCGGATCACCGGAACTCCGGGCTGGGGATTATCACCTGTTTTCAGCCCTGAAACGGCGATGGTGATGTCCAAATGCGCAAGGCTGAGGCTCTTCATCAGTCTTCCACCAGATTCAAGGATTTGAGCATGGCGGTGAAATGCTCCAGATCGCTCCGGGCTTGATCGGGATTTACTTCATATTCATTGCATATTTCTTCGATAATTCCGCTGTTGTTTTTACCGGCTTGGATCTTTTGCAAAATAAAAAGACCGGTTTCATTGACAGTATAGCTGATCCCATTTTCGGGATCGAAGATAAAGCCGTTTTTATTTACGGCCAGGGTCATTAGTTGATCTGTATTCATCTTTTACCTCGAACCACTATTTGTAGTCAATATTATAATTCATAAGAAGGTTTTGTCAATGCAAGTTATATGCCAGATGAAAAAAAATCTGTTAAACAGCAGATCACCCCTTTTACTTTCTTCCTCTCACTGCGGATGCCACCCGGATTCCACCCGTAACCATCCCTTATCGCATTCGGGAGGCTTTCGGGAGGAATAGGCCTGGCACAGGGGTGCCGAAAGAGCAGGCAAAAAAAAGGGACTACGGGAAAAAAGAATAACTAATGCAGGGGAACGTTTACAGGACTGTCTCCCAGAAGGTTGCCCATATAGTCTGTGGTATCCGCCAAGCTGGACTGGGTGGCCGATGCAGCACTTTTTACGGCATTCTGGGCAGCCACCGATTCACTTAAAATGCGCATCCGTTGACGCAAGGAATCAGGCTTGTCGTCCTCCCGTGGTTCGGGCTGCTCGGTGATAACGGTGTCTGGTTTGGCGGCCGTCAAAAAGCCCGGGGTAACCAGCCAACCCCGGCTGTAAGCATTGAACAGGATCGACCCCAACACGATCACTATAATGCCGATCCCTACCATCCACAAAAAGTTTGTGGAAAGCATGATCTTTTTTTCTTTTACTGTTTTATTGGGAGTGAACTTGCTGCGTGTGGTATCTGGCATCATGACGCTGAATTCGTGCATCACGGCATCCAGATCAGCTTCCAGGTATCGGGCATAGTTATAGACCAAAGCTTTGACAACCCCATAGGGTCCAAGCTCGAAGATACGGTTGGCTTCCAGGCTTTTAACCTGTTCCTCGCGGATGCGGATGTCTTCCCAGATGCGTTTGTAACTAAGGTCTCGCTTTAATCTCAGATCCAGGAAATACTTCCCTAAATTCTCCAATCGTATTCTCCCCGGTATGCGGTAAAAACCTCTCCCGTGAGCTGATAACCATGCGTTCCCGGTTTTACGATTACTTCTCCGCCCGGCATTTGAACCAGCACTTTCTCGCTGTCCAAACCTCTGGAAACGGCACTGCACACACTGCTCACCGCACCTGTTCCACAAGCTTGGGTTGCCCCCACTGCACGTTCCCAGATTTTCATCTGAAGGGTGTCGGCCTCTCCCAAGCGGACAAAATGCACGTTCACCGGCTTGGGAAACGCAGGATTATTTTCCAGGAAACTTCCGTGTTTTAGGTGTGGGTCGGATTCCAGATCAGCGTGCCAGACAATGAAATGCAGATTGCCAATATCAACCAGATCGCCGCAAAAATCCTCGACAATAAGGTCTTTTTGCAGTATTTTTGGAACACCAAGATTTACACTGACCTGGTTATTACCATTTACCAAAGCGGTTTTCAGCCCGGAATCGGTAAGGATGGATAGATCACCCCGCCGCCTTTTACTTCTGAGCAAAAACGCAACACAGCGTAAGGCAGAACCGCACATTTCGGCCCTGGAACCGTCGGAATTGAAGATTTGCATCTGTCCGTCAGCAGTTTTAGCCGGAGAAAGCGTTACCAGACCATCAGCTCCAACATCAGTTCTGCGTTGGCACATTTTGGCAGCCAAAGCAGGAAGGTCAATCTTGCTTAAGGAATTGGGAGGATAGTTAAAGGCATCAAGGATAATGAAATCATTGCCTTGAGCGTGCATTTTGGTAAATGAAATCAACATATCAGATCGGTGATAACCTCACTAAAACTATAACAACCCTTGCGGTCTTTGAGCCATTTCGCAGCTTGCAGGGCACCTATGGCAAAACCACTGCGTGAACGCACCCTGTGAATAAGCTCTATCGTGTCTGCATCACTGTCGAATCCTACCTGGTGGGTTCCCGGAATGCTGCCTGCCCTGAGACTGGCAAAATGCAGTTCATAGGGTTCAATTCGGCGATAAGCAGGTTCGTATAACGCATTGCTTTTACGACTGATATTTTCAAGGAGCAGTCTGGAAAGCTCAAGGGCAGTTCCTGAAGGACTGTCGGCCTTTTGATTGTGGTGCATTTCAAGGCCGTAAACATCATAATTGTCAAAGCGGTCAAACAACTTGGCAGCTTCAGTTACCAACCGCGAAAAGAGATTCATGCCAATGGAAAAATTTGCGCCGTAAACCAGGCCGGTATGGTTCTTATCCACCCATTGGTGCACTTCCTCAAGATGGGCATTCCAGCCTGTGGTTCCCACTACCAGGGATTTTCCCAGAGAAACTACCTGCCGGATATTTTGCAAAACAACTGAGGGATGGCTGAAATCAATGCATACCTCAGCATCCTTGATACATTCGAGGCTAATCTCCTTGCCGCAATCTCCATGGTGTGGATCAATCGCGGAAACCACCTCGCAGCCATTTTCTGCTGCCATTCCAGCGATCATCTGGCCCATTTTTCCATAGCCGATCAGGCAGATGCGGGGTTTCAACTATAGCTCCGAATATTGGCGGATCATCTCTTCCACGAAGGCTACTCCCCGATGCAATTCTGCGATCTCAATCTCCTCCGCCACGGTATGAACTTTGTTCATGCCTGTGCCAACGATGATTGTGGGAATCCCGGAAGCATTGAATATATTCGCATCGCTACCCCCACCGCCTTTACAAACAGTGTAGGGGATGTCCAGTCCGCGCAAAGCGGAAATGGCCAGTTGCACCACTTCGGCGTCTTCAGAAATACTGAAGGCATGGTATTCGGTTTCCATTTTGAAACTGAAGTCTGCTTTCCCGATTTCGTTGTTATAGCGCGCCACGGTTGATTCCACTGCATGTTTGATGTCGGCACAGACCTGTGCCAGCTTTTGGTTATTATGGCTGCGGGCTTCCCCTTTGATAATAACCTGATTGGGAACAATATTGGTGGCCGAACCGCCCGAAATTTTACCGACATTGCAGGTAGTTTCGAAGTCTATCCGTCCCATCGGCATAGCTGCTATGGCTTCTGAAGCGATCTTGATGGCATTCAAGCCTTTTTCAGGCTCCACACCGGCATGGGCTTCCTTGCCGTAAACGGTAATGATAAAGGAATTCTGAGCCGGTGCCCCGACCACAAGTTCCCCAACCTGATGTGTGTCGAGAGCGTAGCCAAAAGCAGATTCCAAGGAAGCCTTATTGAAACACTTGGCTCCCAGCAGGCCAATTTCTTCGGAAACGGTGATCAAAACTTCAATTGGAGCATGGGCTATCCCGGCTTCTTTGATGTTCCGGATGGCCAGTATGATCTCAGCAATTCCGGATTTGTCGTCTGAACCCAGGATAGTTGTTCCGTCGGAGTAGATTTTACCATTTTCGATTCTGGCTTTAATTCCGTTCCCGGGAACCACCGTGTCTGCATGAGCACAAAAAAGAATGGGTTTTTTGTCTATCGATCCGGGAAAATAAGCATAGAGATTACCGGCATTGCCGTCGTTGTGTTTATGGCAGTTGTCTTCCTCAACTTTTGCTCCCAGTTCTTCCATGTCTGCCCGAAGAACGTCCATCATGGCACGTTCGTTTTTCGATTCGCTGTCAATGGCGATAAGACGCAAGAAATAATTCACCACATCGTTTTGCATTATTCTTCCCCTTGAACTAATTTGAAGTTGCTTATATTATATCGCTTTTGCATAATAAGTCAATGAGATATTTTCCCAGATTCAGTTGCCAAGTCCAAGTCGCT
>CAZNGW010000049.1:0-20337 GCA_964572925.1 uncultured Candidatus Cloacimonas sp.
ACTGACAAGAACCTCTTTCTCTCTCTTACACTCTATAATCTGGTTTAAAGATCAAGTGAGCGCTGTAAATTCTGCATCACTGCGTTCACGTTTTGTCAGCAAAATGCACCCCCCTATTTTTGTCAATACATATTTTAAGCATTTTGCATGTCAGCAAGACAATTAAGCCAGCTATCAGTCTTGCTTACAGATAGATATGGGTTACTAAAAAAAGTTGTTATTGACAATCAAGAGGCCTTTCTTTGGATAGAGCTATAATAAAATTGAGGTTTGGAACGTTGAAAGACTGGATGATAATCGCCGGGTTTATACTCATTGTGACAGGAACAGGAATTATGTTGTATAGGAACATTAGCGCTCCTGTGGGAACCGAGACAGAAGACACTCAACCCATAGATATCTCGCTTGAGCCGTTACAGGAAGCCAATCCAGATACTCTGATCCTCAAGTTTGAAATGGGTAGAAGCAGTTTCAACATCTATCCAAAGGCACGCTACCGCATAAACGGAATGCTGGTTAGTAAGAAGCGTTACCTCAAAGGATTTATGAGCAGGTTATCGCCATGGGATTATGCCTTGATCTGGGGAACCGCTCCAAATTATCTTCCCTATCTGGAATTTGAACAGATGGTGCGATATTGCCTGTTCAGGCTAAAATCTACGGCTGTAGTGGATGTACAAACTATATCCAGACAGATGGGCAATAATCATCTGATCCCAGCCACAAAAAACATCCGGAAAGCACTTGGAAAAGCCAAAAAGCATGATTTAGTCTCCATAGAAGGTTATCTAGTAAACGTTAGAGGACAGGACAGCCGCAAACGCAGCAGCGCATGGAACACAAGTCTGGTACGCACGGACAGCGGTGGTGGTGCATGTGAGATTATCTACGTAACCAAGCTGCGAATTGGGAACATGGTTTACGAATAGTAACGGCTTATACCCTATGCCTGATTACACAGAGAAGACTCGATCTGAAATGCTGTCTCGAGCAAGCCATGATCACCATTAAAAGACCCCACCAACTGCAAACCAAGTGGCAAACCATCTGATGAAATCCCATCTGGAATGGTTAGGGATGGCAATCCGGCATTCGTCCAGGGCAAACTCATCAAAGGTGAGCCCGTAGATTTAAGTCCCCTTGGCGCAGGAGTCGTGGTAGAGGGAGTAATAAACAGATCTATTCCCTTCTCAATCATCAAATTACTTAGCCTGGATCTTAAGCAAAGTGCCTCAGTTTTTAAAGTTATCAATTCTTCAGGCGTGACTTCCAGGCCAAGCTGAATCAGTTCTTGTGAATGCAGTGAATATAGCATTCCATATTTTTCAAACAACTCTTTATGATTCAGGGCAAATTCAGCTGCGATCAAACGTCGGTGGAAAGTATTGATCTTCTCAATATCTCCAAACGGGTCAAGCTCAAATAGGTGAAATCCTTTCTTTTTTAATTTGATAATTGAGGCTTCCCAGCTCTTCCTTTCATATTCACCCGTTTGCCTCAGGTATTCCCCCCGGACACAACCGATACCTGGTTCGGGAGGCATTCGGGTGGGTATCGGGAGGCATTCGAGAGACCTAAAGAGGAAGGAGAGGGTTGAAAGGCTATCTGCAATGATTCCAACATGATCTGCAGTCTGAGAGAAAGGAAACACTCCCGTTGTCGAAAGAAGGCCATAACTTGGTTTGTATCCGTAAATTCCACAGTAGGAAGCAGGCCTGATGATACTGGCAATTGTCTGGGTTCCCAAGGCGAAGGGACAGTATCCCGCTGCCACCGCTGCCGCGGACCCACTGGAAGAACCTCCTGGAGTGTGATATGGATTAATCGGATTACGGGTTGGGCCTGGACTGAAATAGGCAAATTCGGTGGATACTGTTTTACCCAAGACTATCGCACCCAGTCTTTTAAGCTGGGTTACCACCTCGGCTTCTACCCCTCTGAAGGCTTCTGGAGGTAGTTTTGATCCGGCTTGGGTTGGCAAGCCATCAACGTTGAAAAGGTCTTTTACCCCGAAGAGAACCCCGAACAAAGGCGGCCTGTTCTTCGTCTCAGGATACTTTTCATATAGATCATTAGCAGCCCGATGCAATCTATCGTAGCGATCTGGTTCCGGTAACAATGCCTGGAGGGTTTGTTCTTTTTGTGCTACTAAAGCTAAAGTATCATCAATATATGAATGCAGATCTTTTTCGCCTGATCGAAGACTCTGACTTAACGCTGACAAACCCATTTATTCTTAGATAACTCCCTCGTTAACAAGTTCTTGCAGAACAGCATCACTCAGTCCCAGCAACCCGGAATAGATTTGCCGGTTATGCTCTCCGATCTCGGGAACTGCACCCCTGACCGGGCTTTCTGGCAAGGAACTCATTTTAATGGGGTTTCCGGCAATCTGAACCTTACCTGCCATACTATCCTGAACTTCTACGATCATGTTGCGTGAAAGTACCTGGGGATCGTGCATCACGGCTTCCACATCGTTGATAGGGGCAGATGGAATACCTGCCTGCTCCAAGACCTGAAGCCAATATTGAGCTGGTTTTTGGGCAAAAACAGGATCGAGAATATCATTAAGCCGGCACAGATTTTCACAACGTAAGCGATTTGATGCAAAATGTTCATCCTCAAGCAGTTCAGGTAACCCGATTGCATTGGCAAAGGCTTTAAATAAAGCATCATTCCCCACTGCCACCACAAAATATCTGTCCTCAGCCTGATAAGCCTGGAAAGGTGCAATGGTAGGATGCCGGTTGCCAATGGGAAGTGGAGATGCGCCTTCAGCCTGATAACGAACCAGAGCATTTTCCAGAATCGCCACCTGGCTGTCCAACATGGCAATATCCACCTTCTGGCCAAGTCCGGTTTTTTCCCTGTGATAGAGGGCGGCATTGATTCCCGTCGCCATGAAAAGTGAAGCTGTGATATCCCCCAAAGACATCCCCACACGAGTTGGAGGGCAATCCTCCCAGCCTGTGATGCTCATGATCCCACCCCTGGCCTGAGCCAGTATGTCATATGCGGGGTTTAGTGAATCCGGTCCGCTATGCCCATAGCCAGAAGCTGCTGCATAAATCAGACGGGGATTAATCTCCTTAAGGACTTCATAGCCCAAACCAAGCTTTTCCATGGTGCCGGGACGGTAGTTTTCCACGATCACATCGCAATGCATCACAAGATCTTTTAAGAGTTGCTTACCTTTCTCGGTTTTCAGGTTCAGGGAAATGCTTTTCTTACCGCGATTGATGCTTAGGAAATAGAGAGACCTGTTATGCAGAAATGGCCCAAAGGCACGTGAATCGTCTCCTGTGACGGGGATTTCAACCTTAATGATCTCTGCTCCCAAGTCGCTGAGCATCATGGTGCAGAAAGGGCCTACCAGGACTCTGGTGAGATCCAGAACAACTATACTTTCCAAGGGTTTTGTCATATTCTGTCCTTCTAACGTTTCAGTTTTACCAATATGTTGTTAACGATGGGATTCAGCTTCTGCGCAGTTTTATCCCTGGATGAGATCACTTTGTCTCCGATAATGGTAGAAATCTCCTCCCAAGGGACATTATCTGTATTGCCCAAGGTTAGGGCTATGGACATCGTTCCGCTTTCTGCGCCTGCTTTTGGCTCATCCAGATAACCGAGTTTCCCGCCCCACCAATTGAGGACTAACCCTTGGAAATCCCACTCGAAGCCATAGAAAGTAAAAGGCTTGCCATTCAGCTTTTCCAGCTCCTTCAAAGTTGTCCCAAGGGTGATTCCTTCAGAGGTTCTGTATTTACTGTGCGAACCTCTGATGATCACGAAGTCCGGATTACGGAAATTCTCTAAATCTTTCCAGATAATCTCCAGTTTTTGCAGTTCATCCTGGGGATATATTATGGTTCCCGGCCCATCATAGCCATCGCACACATGGATAGTATCCCGGATAACGTTCTGTTTGCCATATAATTGGATAAGTTCTTGTTCACTGCTGCTTGCCGATATTCGTCCCACCCTCACACCCGGAATAATTAGGTCTGCATCACTCGACATGCCTTTCCACAACACCACAGCAAGCATAGGAACAATAAGTCCGATAATCAGGATGTATTTCTTCATCGTAGATGCTCAGCAATCCTGGCGACAACATCCTTGATCTGTTTCGAATTGGGTTTATATTGCTCAAACTCCGCATCGTGTATCCAGGGATGTGCCTTGTGCCGTGGGTCACTTTGATAACGTGGAAAAATATGCCAGTGAACATGCTCCACCACATTGCCCAGGCTGGCATGATTAATTTTCCAAGGTTTAAATGCCTTCGCAATCGCCTGAGTGGCTTTCATAAGTTCCCTGTGGAAATCAGTTTGAATTTCAGGAGATAACTCATGTAGCTCCCGCACATGGGATTTCAGGATCAGAACGCAATAACCTGGATAGAACTGGTGCTCACCGACAACGAGGACTGAGTTATCGAACTCATGTACAAGTGTCGGGTCAGCTTCTCCCTTTAGCATGGAAAGCCTGTTGCAAAGAGGACAATAGCTCACTGCTTATCTCTGTTTAGGACAGCCATGGCTACTTTTTCTGCGGTTACGGGCATCTCCTTGATTCTGATTCCCAAAGCATCTTCAACCGCGTTGGCGATCATTGGCGCAGCAGGCAACATGGTATGTTCGCCAATTCCCCTGGCTCCGAATGGTCCGTCCGGCTGGGGAACTTCCACGATGATCGGGATTATTTCTTCAGGAGTGTCCATGGCAGTGGGAATCTTGTAGTCAGTGAAATTGGGATTCAGCAACTTACCCTTGTCGTTATAGCGCATATCTTCATAGAGCACGGTCGCCAGACCTTGCAATAATCCCCCTGTTATCTGACCTCTAACCAGATCAGGATTCAATGCCTTTCCGGCGTCGATGGCAAGGGCAGTTTTTAAAACTCTCATTTTGCCGGTTTCCTTGTCGATTTCCAGATTAAGGGCTGCTGCACCAACCGTGTAGTGCACATTGGGGTGCCCACCCTGACTGGTTTCTGGATCACCGTTTGTACTGGAAAACTCGGGCATATACATGCCTCTGGCATTGATCGGACCGCCTTTGAAGGTTCCGTCCTTGGTCATGATCCCATCCACCACAAAGTCCTTTAAGGGCAGATGGAAAGCTGGATCTGTCAGGCATTTCACTGCCTCGTCATCCAGATACAGTTCGTCGATAGGATAATGATAAACCCGATTTACCAGGCTAAGAATCTGCTCACGGGCATCCAAAGCCGCTTTTTTAACGGCGTTACCGCTGCTCCAGGTAATGTGGCTGGCCACGGTTTGCCATTCATAGGGGTTGCGATCTGTGTCAGGTGTTTCAACCCTGATCTTATGTGGTGGAACGGATAAAATCTCAGCAGCGATCTGTGCCATCACGGTTTGATATCCCTGACCGATATCCATTCCAGAGATGATAAGATTAATCGTTGCATCCTCGTTGAACTTTAAAAAAGCTGAGGACGAGGCATTAGGCGGCATGGCAGGTGCTTTCCAGAACAGTGAAAACCCCTGTCCGATCACCTTGGTTGGGTCATTTGAAGCAGGCTTTTTGCCCCAGTCAATGGCTTTCTGCACCTTGTCAATGCACTCGATCAAGCCATTGGGGTTCATTTTTGCGCCATAAGCAGTCAGGTCTCCGGCTTTGATTGCATTCTTGCGGCGAAATTCAATCTGATCAAGTCCAAGTTCATTGGCAATGCGAGTAATATGGCTTTCCAGCCCAAAAAGCATCTCTGAATAGCCAAAACCCCGATATGCGCCACCCGGAGGAAGATTGGTGTAAACGCATACTGAATCTATGGATACATTGTGGATGCGGTATGGCCCGATGGCAGACAGTCCCACTGCATTAACCACGTTGGCTCCGTATTCCACATAGGCTCCGGCATCCCAATAGATTTTATGATCCAGGGCAGTGATGGTTCCATCTTTCTTCACGCCCATTTTGATCTTGGCAACCACGCCCAAACGCTGATAGGTATTGATGAATTCCTGTTCACGGCTGTATCGCAGTTTAACGGCATAACCTTTTAGTTTAGTAGCAAGTGCAGCAGGGATAATCTCCATGGTTACGCCGGCTTTACCGCCAAAACCACCACCAACATGAGGAGCGATGACTCGGACGTCCTTATGTGAAAGTCCAAGTGCTTCTGCAAAAAGGTGCCTTTGAGTATGCGGACTTTGCGAACTGCTCCATACGGTCAAGCGGCCCGAATGGTCAAATTTACCAACCGCCACATGGGTCTCGATGGCACAATGAGCATAACGAGGAACCTGATAGGTGTCCTCGAGGATAAAGTCCGCTTCCTTGAAACCTATGTCCAGATCGCCTTTACGGGTTTTTCGCCAGTGGGCGACATTTGTTCCTGGCTTGGGAAAAAACCAAGGAACATGGGGATAATTCGCAAGTTCTGGATGCAGCAAAGTAGCATCGTCTTTCAGGGCTTCCATCTGATCCAGAACTGCTGGTAGGGCTTCATATTCCACTTTCACCAGTTCCGCAGCGCGTTTGGCTGCTCCAGGATTGAAAGCTATCACGGCAGCGATCTGCTCTCCCACAAAGCGAACTTTGTCCTGCGCAAAGATAAAGCGGTCTTTCATGTATAGTCCGAACTTATAGGGAAAGTCCTTGCCGGTAAAAATCTTGTATACTCCTTTCACTTTCTGGGCTTCAGAAACATCTATGGATTTGATAATAGCATGTGCCATAGTGCTTTGAACTAGTTCAGCATAAAGCAGATTTGCCCCAAAATCGATGTCATCACCATAGATTGCTGCCCCGCTGATCTTTTCCAAGGCGTCGATGCGGGTGACATCCTTGCCAATGTATTTGTAGTCTTTCATTTCTTCCCCTTTGTCAGATCCATTATGGCATCAAAGATTGGGGTATAGCCAGTGCAACGACACAGGTTTCCGGCGATTGATTCCTTGATTTCTTCCAGAGTTGGCTTGGGATGCTTTTCCAAAAGTTCCGTAACTGCCAGAATTATTCCTGGGGCACAATATCCGCATTGAAAGGAATTGAACTGGATAAAAGACTCCTGCAAAGAACTGAATTTTTCCGCTGAAATCCCTTCCACAGTCGTTATGCTATGTCCTTCAGCCTCCACAGCCAGAACCAGACAACTGCGAACCGCCTTGCCATCCATTAGAACCGTGCAAGCACCACAATCACCGCGTTCACAGCCACATTTGGGGCTTTTTATTCCCAGTTTCTCACGCAGAACGTCCAACAGAATCTCGTTGGGTTCTACAAAAACGCTACGAGTTTCATTATTGACTTTCAAAATCAGCTCTTTCATGCGAGGCCTCCTAAAAGCTTGGCAGCTTCAACAGCTTTGCCATTTAGCCTATCTCTGGCAGCCAGGAGACCACGTTTGAGCATTACACCGCTTATGTGAATGCGATATTCCTTACTGGATCGGATGTCGGTGATTGGGCTGATCTCTTTGGGAATAAGCTTAACAGCTTCTGCAATAAGCTCTTCACTTAGTTCTTTGCCTTTCAATAAAGCTTCGATCATGGAAGCTCGTTTGGGCACCGGCCCCAAGGCACAGTGGGCGATGCGGTATTGCAGATCTCGGCTGAGCATAATCCCCCAACCGGCTTGAGCCAGGTCTTCCCCACCGTAGCGACCGAGTTTTACATAGATTCCAGCACTTTCGGGAACTTTCGAAATGCTGATTCCCGTAACGATCTCTATATCCTGCAAAGCCGTTTTACGGGGAGCCAGAAACCATTCCCTGATTGGTATATTCCGCTTAGCTTCGAAACTGGCACAATGCACAATCGCATCGTGGGAGAGCAAAGCTGGAGCAGAATCGAGCGAGGGCACGGCAGAACAGATGTTTCCAATTACGGTAGCCCTGGTGCGAACTCCGTGAGAAGCTACGGTTCTGCAGGCATCGTGCAGCAGCGGATAATTGCTTTTCACCTCAGAACTCTCGATCAGTTCGTCAAAACTGACGTTAGCACTCAAAAACAGCACTTCTCCGTTATAACTTAGCTTCTTCAGCTCTGCAACTTCTTTGATATCTATCAATAACTCCGGCTTGAGCATACCTTCTTTGATATTTACGATCAAATCTGTTCCACCGGCCAGGACAAAAGCTTTAGAGCCAAACTGCTGTTTCAAAAGCAGCACTTCATCGACAGTTTTTGGCCGTTCGTAGGCAAATTCATGGGCTAAACTCACAATACCTCCTTGGGAATTTCATTTACAAGCCAGGCTACGGTTCAAAGGCTATGATGCGGCACATGGAAGATTCCATCTCGATGCCGCGCAAGGGGAACAGCCCGATCCAGGCACGTTTATTGGACAGCTTGTCGATCTCACCGCCCAGGTTTTCGGCATGCACTAACTTCTTCGGGAATAGCTTCAGGTGCATCACTTGATAATAGTCATCGGGAGGGAACATCTCATCCCAGGCTTTACCATAGGTTGCGATCAATTTCTTTTCCGCATCCTGAAATGACTTGGGATGCCAGTTTCGAATAATTGTATTCATTGGGTGGTCGGCCGATCCGCAATCCACTCCGATCCATTTGATCTGCATCTCCAGCGCCCATTTATGAAAGCTGGGGTCAGGACCGGGGTGCTTTACGAAATAACGAAGTTCATCGCTTTCGGGCTGATCCCAGGCATAGCGGTGATAGCCGGTGTTAATTATCAGGATATCGCCTTTCTTGATCTCAGCTTTCTGCATCAAAAGTTCCGGGCTGTAGAGATCGTAATCGCCCACGCTGTCCGAAATATCAACCACTACGCCGGGTCCCACCCATTCTTCCATGGGAACCTGGCCAATACTACGTCCGCTGGCGTGGAAATGAATTTCTCCATCGATATGAGTTCCCACGTGATTACTGGTGGTGATAATCTGTCCATTAGCGCCTTGCCCCATGTGAGCTCCGGCTATACGTTTGAAGTATTGGATCCCCAAAGGCATATAGCTCGGCCAGGGTGGGGTGTGAATGCTAAGAGGTTGCGTAAGGTCATACATCTTAAGGTTTTTCATGAAGTCGAAAAAGCTGTTAAGTTCCATTTCTTTCTCCTCTAATCTTTTATTTTGCTTTGTTTAATCTATACATTACACCATCATACCACTATCATACCACATGCTTATGTGGTATGATAGCGATTTGACTACGGTAAATCATCATGTTACGGGCAGTTCATCTGCCAAGGCCTCAAAGGCTTTGATGAATGGCTCGAAAGGCGCATTCACAACGCCTGCTCCCACCTGCCCAACACCCGGATTTTTATGTGCCACTCCGGTATCGATCACTGGGGCAAGGTTATTCTCAATCACCTTCACCACATCGATTCCCAGCGGAGTGCCCCGAAAATCCAGCGCAGGTATCTGATAGGAACTACTTTCGCCAAAGCAAATATCAAACATGGATAGGGTATATGATAATGCGTCAGCAGAGGTTCCGCCAACAAATTGCACGATTGCCGGTGCTGCTGCGATGGCAAAGCCGCCCAATCCACCCGTTTCAGTTATGGCACTGTCGCCAATGTCCGGATTGGCATCTGCCTTGGAATAACCTGGAAAATAAAGAGCATCAGGGACTAACGCCGGACCAGTGAACCATCTGTCTCCCATGCCACTTACCTGTACCCCGAAGTCAGTTCCGTTGCGGGCCATTACTACAACTATCGATGAACCCGGGATATTACGTGCTGGATCGAGCACTGCTTTACTGGCCGGCATACTTAAGTTCAGGAAAAAGTGGTCGTTGCCATTGATGAAATCCAGAACTTTGGCGGTTTGTTCGGGATCGACCATGGTTTTCACCAAAGCGGGAGCAAGCTGACGGATTAAAAGCGAAGTTCCTGCCCGGTTACGGTTGTGAACTTCATCGCCCATATGCAGAGCCTGGGAAATCAGGCTGTGCAAGTCTATCTTGCCAAGCAGCTCGATAGCCCGCTTAAGGGTGGGATATAGCACTTCTTCCATCCACTTCAACCGAACTATCACCTCCTCATTGAAAGCCCCATAACGCAGGACTTTACCCAACCCTTCATTTTGAGTGGCATAAGCATAATTGCCATAAGTCTCATTCTTCAAAATAAATACAGGCATGGAAGGGCTTATGATCCCTGCCATCGGGCCAGTGCAACCATGTTCATGGCAGGGAGCAAATTCTATCTCTCCGGAAGCAGCGATTTTTTCCGCTTCAGCCGATGTTTTCGCTCTGCCTTCATAGATCAAAGCTCCCATAACTGCACCCCGCATCGGCCCGCACATTCTGTCCCAGGTGATCGGCGGTCCGGCATGTAAAATCAGGTTTTCGTGCATTCCGGGGACTACCTCGCGAGCAACTCCCATTCCTACCAGAAAGGCCCGGCCTGAATTAATGATCTCCAAAGCTTGCCGGTTGGCAGGTTCGATCAAATCCCGATAACTCGCCTGAATGTTCTCTCTTTTGGCTTGAACAACAGGTAAGGGCGGCTTCCAGTCCACACTTTCCACCTTCACACCAAGTGACTTCAGATCGTCAGCAAAGCTGTCCAAACCAAGGTTTATCACTTTTATAGGTCTTTTCTCCAGTTTCAACATCAGATCCCCCTTGCTGATTTAAGGCACTTACAGGCAAATTCCATGGCTTGATGGTGCGATGTAAATACCATTGCCCCAGCTTGTTGCAGTTGCTGTATTTGCTTTTCCCTGTCCTGCGGGTCACCTTTGGTACCAAGCACATGACAGATTACCACGATTTCTTTGTCCAGCCTCTCCAAAACAGGCACAAGCTCGCTTGCCGGATCAGAATTTGCTCCATAACCAAGCACCACATCAAGGAAGATTATCCCTACTCCGCTGTCTGCTGCTTCCTGGGTAATTTTTTGTAACCTTAGGCTATAGTCGATCATCGGATGCGGACGGCCTACTGTAAACTCGTCCGAACCAAGGTCTATCAGGCTGTCCTCCATGGTCTTCCAACCATCTTCGAGCTGAAATCCTTCCTCGGAACTTACGTTACTGTATGGCTCGTGACCAAAATGACTTTTATAAACCTGCAAGCCTTCCGCACAAAGGGTTCCGCCACTATAGAGACCCCTTAAATACTTACCCCTAAGCTCAGGCAGCGGATAAACTTGCAGGAGCTTTTGGGGATCCGATTGTAATCCCGAAGCCAAACAAGCCAGGCGGGCAGTTTCTTCCAGGGATACTGAATATTGCAGATTGCTTTGAGAGGGGATCTCCAAGGGTTTCAGAAAGTTGATTATCACAGGTTTTGAAGTTTGGGAGAGCAGCTTCCACAGCTTTGATAGTACTTCCAAGGCAGGCGTTTTTCCCATCAAGACAATAACCTCTGTCTCTGGATCGTTGATCAGATATTCCAGGCAACTGCAAAGCATCAAACCACCAATCGGGCTTTTCCCATCCCGGCCCCCTGTTCCAAAAGCCTGCGAAATACCTCCTCCCAGATTGGCAATGGTAGCGCTGATTTCCTGTAAACCTGTTCCAGAAGCGGAAACAATTCCGATCCTGCCTCGAGGAACACTATTGGCAAAAGCCAAAGGGATTCCGTTAATAATGGCAGTCCCGCAATCGGGACCCATCATAAGTAACCCTTTTTTCGATGCTTTAGTCTTGAGTGCAAGCTCTTCTTCCAAGCTTACATTATCGGAAAAAAGCATCACATGCAACCCCAACTCAAGGGCTTTATCGGCTTCCGTAGCGGCATATTTTCCTGCCACCGAAATCAGACAAAGGTCAGCACCATTGAGTTTCAGGTTTGCCTTTTCGAGAGTAAGTGCTTTGCGACTGCTATTATCCTGTTCCTTTTTTTGAGGCGGGCTACTGACCAGGCTTTCCGCTTTCATGATCGCCTCATCTGCGGTAATCTGGTCGTCGGCTTTCACCACTGCCACTATATCCGTTTCCAGAGCGGGTTCGATCTCAGGAACCAGCATATTGGTAGATTTCAATATCTCCCGATTTTCCTGGGTGGCCATGATCACCACAGCATCTTGAACCCCCTTAAGGCTTCGGAGTTCTTTGGAGATCAGCATCAACTTCACAGAGTCCAGGTATCTGCCCTTCAAAATACAAGCTTTTACTGCCATATATCCTTCTTTATACTAAGTTTCATTCTTCGTTTCCTCTATCTTTGGATAGCGATCCAGCAAGAGGAAGCAAAAACCGCTCATCATATCTTCTCCAGAGCTTCCACCCAGATTCATAACAGCATGGAAGTCATTCATTAATCTGTTTATCCTGTTGTCGGCAAGGCTATTCAGGAAATCCGCCCATAGCTTGTCTAACTGGTAAGTATAAGCTTGATGTAAGAAAGTGTTTAGCAGGTGGTTTGAACCCAGAGCAGCCCGATACACAATATCCCGGTGCGCTTTCAGATCTATCCCACAAGCTTCGATCAACCAGGATACCCCGATCAAATAACCCAGAAGAAAATCGTCTCCGGCAGGAGTGCTGCCAGTTCCCCTGCCTTTTATATGACCCACGAAACCAGTTTCATCATGTTTGTAATAGGCGGTTAAGCCATCCAGAAAGCACTTTCTCAGTTCCTTATCGAAGTGGCAAACCCCTAAGGGGGGGGAGAAAACCAGCTTAAGCAGATTCAATTCATCTGCCTCAAGCAGTTCATTGATCAGGTTTCTTACCAGGATGTTTTTAAGCTGTCCCGGAATATTAGGACGAATCCTCGGTTGTCTGTAAAGTTGCTGCGGCGAAAACGCAAGCCTGAATTTGTTATTCAAAATCAACTCACTTTCACTGAGGCTAAAGCTCTCTATTTCATCCAGATCACTTGCATCTACGATTATCCTGAAAGGCCCAGGGCATAGAGCGTCTGTGCAAAGCGACGCCACCATGTCTCCAGCTTTGAAGTTGATCACAGATTTATAGCGATTCAGGAGTTCACAGTAACTCCCGCAAGCTATTGAGTTTCCAACCTTTATTATGTTAAGGTCAATAATATTTTTCATATAAACCTGGATAACGCATTTTGTTTTTTCGTCAAGCCTGATTATCCTGTGAATATCAAAACTATCAGGAGATACACATGATAAAGATCAATCCCTACCTGAACTTCAAAGGTAATTGTAACGAAGCGTTTGAATTCTATAAATATGTTTTTGGCGGAGACTTTGGCTACTTGGGACGCTACAAGGACATGCCCCAGGGTCCGGAACATCCCCTGCCTGAGCATCTAAAAGAAAAGATTATGCACATCAGCCTGCCCATTAGTAAGGAAACTATCCTTTTTGGCTCTGATGTGGTAGAGGAATTCGGCCAGAAAATCGGCTTTGACGGCAATGTGGAGCTGATGGTCAGCGCTGAAAACCAGACAGAAGCAGATGCCATCTGGGCTAAACTGTCCGAAGGGGCTCAAATCACCATGCCCATGCAGGCAGCCTTTTGGGGTGACTATTTTGGCAGCCTTTCCGATAAGTATGGGGTTCGCTGGATGGTTATCAGCCCAATTGACAAACAGTAAGCACTAATAATCATACCTTCCAGATCCCTTAGTGGATTTGTTACCTTAGCCCGGCATGCATTTTCCCTGCATTCCGGGCTTTTTGAATAATACTAAAATCAGAACAAGGCAGGTGCACTCATTCACTTCCAGTCAGAAAACTTCAGTGGACAAAGCAGTGTATCTTTCCATTAACCCCCACAAGCAGCATCATTGCGTGATCATTGCAGAGAAAGACCGAAATGAACATTCAATTCTAGTAAGATAAATAACCCGGTTCGTGCTGATTATTCAATTTAGTCATAACTAATTCATTCACAACCTGAAAGCGATACTGAAACAGCACCTGCTGGTTGGATACTTCCTAATCAAAAAGTCCCGCGATAAATATTAGTTCCTCTATTGGAATAAATATTGCTTTTTTAGTTATAATCAGTTATTCGATACCCGATAAGGCTATTTGAGATTTGTTATTTGCTTTATCTGAATAACCTTTGTCCAACTTCGAGCCATACCTTTTTGAAAATATGACACTTAATAATAGAAGCATTATAGAATAATATTATGAGGAGTGTTATCATGAAGCGCAATTTGTTTTTACTGCTCCTGAGTCTGGGAACACTGTTCCTTTTTGCTCAAGAGCCTGTTTTGCTGCGAAATTCGCAATATTTAGGTTTTGATGGTTGCAAGGCTGAGCTTAGTTCAGGCAGTTCAATAATCTTTTGGAATGACACTTCCAACGGCTCCAGCGATATTCTTGCTCAAAAAATAAGTTCAGAAGGCAATCTACTGTGGGCAAGTCCCAGAGCAGTTGTAGCCAGGGAAAATGAACAGCGGATCAAGGCTGTCAAACTAAGTTCGGACGGAAATATTTTGATATTGTATTGGGATTATTGCATTCTGAACAACAATGTTTCCTGGTGGGTACAAAAACTAAGCCAGGCTGGACAACCACTTTGGCCAAATGGAGGGGCTCAGATTGTTTCTGGTGAATACTACTACAAAGAACCACTGCTTGTGGAGAATTCGCAAGGGGGTGCCTATGTAATCTGGCGGCAAAACTACCCTCAACTAAACGTTTTCGGAGCTAATCTGGATTCCTTTGGCACCAATCTGTGGCCCTCAGTTCCGCTCTATTCTCTGAATGGTCTTGCCAATATCAATGGAGTGGAGGATGGAGCAGGCGGGATAATTATCAACAATAGTCTCTATGTAAGCGGCCAGGGATACGTTAATCGACTGGTGCGTTATGATGCAGCTGGAGATATTGTGGGAGCTAATCCCATGCTAAGTCCTGACGCTGCAGTTCCCCCTGAATTTACGCTGATCAAAGACAGTCAAGGTTCCTATGTGCTTTACAGCCGGCAAGACAATCTGCTAAGGTTGCAGAAAATGGATGCAAGTGGAGATTTGCTGTTGCCAGCAGTAGTTACGCTTACTCTTCCAATTGATTCTTACCTTAACCGTTTCACTATCGTTCCCACCCCCAATGGTGGAGTAGCTTATGCCTATATCAATGAAGATGGAAATGGCAGCTTCAACCTTATGCTGAATTATCTGGATACAGCTTTTCAACCTCTTTGGACCAATCCGCTCAATATTCAGGTTCAGAACTCCACAAACGAGCTAAGCCTGAAATTCAATAATGGCTTATGGCTTAGCTGGATAACGACCAATTATAACACTTATATCCCCGATTCTGGAGTTTATGCCCTAAAAATCGGAGTCGATGGCCTACCAGCCTTTCAACCTGTTCAGCTAAGCAGCCTAACAGGATATAAACAGAGACCGGTTCTCACTGCCTATTCCGATAAAGCCATGGCGTTCTGGAACGATAATGGAAGCATGACCATTGGCATCAAAGCGCAGTGCGTTACCAACAGCGGGGCCATCCTATTGGAAACTGAAGGTAGGGATGTGTGTGGAGTCCTGAACGGAACCACCACACTGGAGCGTATCCATAATATTGGTAATAGTTTTCTGCATATTTACGACGATTCCCGCATGTTCTGGCAAAATAAGATTTACTATCAGATCACCACATCCGAAGGCCAACCAACTCTGGAAAGCAATGGCCGGGCTCTGAATCACGATTCTCAGCTCTCAGAAAGCTATCTTGACAGCATCGAAGGCCCAGGTAACAATTGGACTGTGCTCTACAGCACTTACGATAATGGTAGCTATAACCTTTGGATCCAAAAAATCAATGCTTCAGGAGCCCAATGCTGGCCCGGATATGGTAAAGCTGTTGTATCTCAATCTGGAAGCAGCTTTTCCCAAAGTAAACTAAGTATGGTTGGCAACGATATCATGGTAGTGTGGATTGGTTTCGATGCAAGTTCGGTTTGGGGCTCAATCAATGGCCAGTTATACAGCAATGAGGTTGCCCAATGGCCGGCCAATGGAAAAATCCTGGTGGATTCTCAAGGAAGGTATCTTAACATCTGTAATCTTCTGGGAAGCTATCTGGTATACCATGAAGAGAACTATAACACAGGAAGTGTTTCCATAAAGGCTTTAAGATTTGATAATCAGGGAAATCCCGCTACAGGTTGGCCTGCAAACGGGCTGGATATGTCTGACGAGGATGGCTTCTATACCTATTATCAGAATAGCGGAGTTTCCAATGACAATCTTGTGGTTGCTTATATGATGTTAAGTTCAGACAGCTTTACTTCCAGGGTGCAGAAGGTGAATGCAAATGGAGAAAAGCTATGGGGTGCAGATGGAATAATATATTGGAACGACGAACCTTGGAGCACATCCACCCTGGTTGATGCAGTTTTCGATAATGGCGCTTGCTTTCTGATCAAAGACAGCGCAACTAGTATGCTACATTTGCTACGTATCGAGGCTAATGGTGAACTGTCATGGGGGGAAACCGGTTGCCAGATAACTGCCAGTCAGATCATCATCGAGAACTGTGCTCTCATAGAATTTGCCAATGGCAGCTACTCGGTGTTTTACAACTCAGGCAATGAATACTACCTTAGTAGACAGGATGTGGATCATCTGGGAAATCTGATCAATGCCGAACCTATTATCATTTCATCGAATATCAACGGCTATTGGAATATAAAGGCCTGTTCCTTTCAAAACATGGCAACCGTGGATTGGAACGACGCAAATTATTATGAATTATCCTCCAAGGGTGATGGGATAAGCTTGAACAGCCTTTGGACATTAAGAGTGGCTGCTTCTCCGGTAAGCAACGACGATCAAATCCAAAGCCCCGGCATTTCTAGCCTGAGCAATTACCCCAATCCCTTCAATCCCTCAACCACCATCAGTTTCGGGATTAAGGAAAACGCCAGGGTTAGCGTGGATATCTACAATCTGAAAGGACAGCATATCCGTAACCTGATGGACGAAAGTAAAGCCCCTGGGAATCATAGTGTCCTATGGGATGGCCGTGACGACCAGGAACGAGCAGTTGCAGCTGGCGTGTACCTCTATAAAATTCATACTGGAACATATAGCAGCAGTAAGAAGATGGTGCTCTTAAAGTAGAAACCAGTAAGAAAGTGACCAATTCAAAAGATATTCTTGAAGCCCCGGTTCACCGGGGTTTCTTTTTTTAAGCTCTTTTCATACTGCTTATTGCAATTGCAAAGAACCAGTGACTGACGTTAAGAAGAACTTCAGGAAAAACAAAATTTGCTTGACATTTATGACTTGTTTATGATAAATGGATTTAGACCCTACCGTGGGAGGTTCAGATGAAAAAAGTAGTCTTAATGGCGATATTGATGATCCTGGCCATCCAGGTGCTATGTGCTCAGCAGCTTTGGCCGGAACCAGTAAATGTTGTGAATAGCACTTTTTATGATTACAATTCCAGCTATTCTGGTAAATCCGAATTGACCGATTCTCAGGGCAATACTTATGTTTTCATCAAGGAATACAGACCAGATGGATCAGAAACTCGTTTATACAAGTTTTCTCCGACCTGGCAAGAAACATGGCTGGAACCACTTAATATCAATATTATCGAACCTCTGGATATGATTGAAACTTCCGACGGAGACTTGATATTTTCTGTATTCGAAGCACATTCCGATTATTCCGCGGTGACTTTACACAAAATAACCCCTGAGGGAATCAGGCTTTGGCCAGAAAGTGGCATAATCATTCCAGGCACAACAATTGGTTCTGAAAGGTGTGCCATAGCCCCTGATGAATCGGGAGGGGCATACCTGGTATATTCGCACGGTTTCAATTATTCATGGGGAGAATGGCGCTATCAGCGAATCAATGCATCTGGCATCCTTAGCCCTTCCCAGGCAATTCTCCTGAAAGAATTTGAGGACAATCCCGGCTCTCCTCAAATTAAAACCCTTCCTGGAAATAAAGTTGTTGTCTCCGTTTTTTCATTCACTGAAGCTTCAGTAATCTGTTTAGGTGACCAAAATCAGATTCTATGGAGAAAAGATCATTCAGGCCGATCTAAGATAATAACCACATCAGAAGGGACTACCTATGCTGCATTCAGTGAAGCCAATAGCTTATTAGTTTACAAATATGACCAGAATGGAACAAATCTTTGGACTGAACCGCTATCCTTGGATGCAGGTCCTTGGTCAGCCTACACTGAAATTGAACTTTCACCTGATCAAAGCAGTATCTATTTGTACTGGGTTTATGACAATTCTGGCGATAGGCTGGCAAAAATAAGCCAAAATCAGGAGCTTATCTGGATTAGACAAAGTCCTTTCATGGATACTGAGACGATCAGCTTAGTCCCAGATGCACTTGGAGGCCTGTTTCTATATGGTTACTATTATCAGTCTTCAATAGGCAGATTATGGGCCCATCACCTGAACTCCTTGGGACAGGAAACTACTCAATCTATGGTAGAAATCCCAATTGTGGGGTATCAGGACCAACCGCGCTTCAGTGGCAAGTTGTGTGGAGAAGAGCTTAGGCTGATCTATGGTTACAACCAGGATGTGGACAGAGGTATAAAAGCCCAAAAGATATCCAGCACAGGTGAACTTGGTTATGGTCAAACCGGACTTGATCTCATTGCGGGATTAGAAGTTATCACAGCTTATCACACTTTGGGGAAGATCGGGGATAAAGCTATTGTGGTTTGGGGGCAGCGCATTCCTAACGGAGACAAATTCCAGTTGCAGTATCAGATATATAATTCTGATGGATCCCCACAATTTAATAATCCAATCCTGCTTACTACATCTACCAGATACATTGTAAAAGTAAATATATATGAAAATATTGGAGTCGTTGCGTAGGTCGCCTGGCTTGAAACTCAAGCAGCTAACGCAAGTGTGATTACGAAACTTCAGATAATTGCTGCCAATGGTGAGCAGCTTTTAGAACAAGGCGGGCAAAGTTTAGTTTCAACTCCATATTATGATGCGCTAAACAAGAATATCTCCGGATTCTGGGATGGAAAGCTGTTTCTTGCCAACCTTTCTGCTCAACCAATCAGAATATGGTGTTTCCTGAACGGAGTTTCACAATGGGATCCCCAAGGCATAGTAATCGCAAACCCTAATGATCTGATGGGAGATAGCAGATTCCTCCTTCTCGATAATTATTATCTTGTGTGGAATGTCAGGAGGGATACCACTGAACCCTCCACAAATGTCAAGTGCACCCACTTCGATGCAAATGGACTGCTTGTCCCCTATTTTAGTTTGGATGGCTTGCCGGCGGCGATTACAAACTCTTCGGAGTGGGGTTTGAGCGGTGCATATGCAGCAGTATGGGGAGACAAACTTTTTGTTCAGTTCTTTCATTTAACTCAATATTGGAGTGAGCTTAACGATTGGTGGGAATATTATTCAACTCCTACCTGGCAATTGATAAATCCCAATGCTTCTTGGGCATGGGGAGACCTGGGGCTTACCAGCACGACATCTGAAGTGGCAGTAGCAGCAGGAGACTATCTGTATGTGCTTAGTCCTTATGCAAACAATTATAACTACATCGATGTCAGGAAACTTAACTGTAGCGCAGATTTGGTGTGGTCACATCGGATTCAGGAAAATAATATGTTATATCGCGACTACAAACTGAGCAGGCTTGATGATGACAACTTCATCCTCAGCTATCTTGCTTCTCCCTCATCAAATCTTTATGAGCATGTCTTGCATTATGGCTACTTTGATGCTCAGGGTATATTCACCATCCCTGACGATAATATATTGGCGACTTATAGCACGAATTTCACTGCCTATCAACAGATAGTGACAGAAAATTCCGTATACATAATGACATCTTTGGATGGAGGACGCTTGTGTCAGCTTTTCAAAACTGCAAATCCTTCCCCCATCGACGATCCTGTGATTACTCCAGCCTTGGAGCCTATATCGATAGAAAGCGTATATCCAAATCCCTTTAATCCACAAACGACCATCCAATACAAGATTAGGCATTCCGGCCTGATCAAGCTGGAAGTGTATAACCTGAAAGGTCAATTGGTGAAAGGGCTGGTGAATGAGAACATTCCGTCAGGATCCCATAATATAGTTTGGGATGGCAAGGACAATAGCGGTATGGGAGTGGCGTCTGGAGTTTATTTCCTGAGCCTGAACCAAAACGGGACGCGTAAAACCTGCAAGCTCCTATTAATGAAGTAAACTGTCGAGATCACATCCCACCAGATCTGTATTAATCTGCTACGCAATTTAAGCTTACCGGCAAGTTGTCTGTCGCTCTCATAACAGGCAAATCCTTTTTGCTTTCGCCTTCCTCCTTGGCCAGTCGTTTGTTCCCGCTCTTCCTTCCGCACTCTACCCTAAAGCCTCCCAAACCGGATTGGGGTGGGATTCGGGTGACATTCGGGTTGAACCAGGGTGGTGAGGGAGGATGGAAGAATAATTTATGCCCCGGGCATGAAAGCCTTCGGCCAAATAAAA
>CAZNGW010000050.1:0-20302 GCA_964572925.1 uncultured Candidatus Cloacimonas sp.
TTTGTTGTTATGTGATTATAGGCCTACATTTTGCTATTAGCTTAGTTAGAGCCCTTCCTCGTTTCCGGGATTCCTCTCATCACCCACGCCAAAGCCTCCCGAATCGGATTGGCGAGGGATTCGGGTGGCATCCGGGTGGCATTCGGGTTGCGAGATAGGGTGACGGGTTTGAAATTCAAGGCTCGCATGCGGGCGTTCTGATTCTACACTGCTGCTGAGGATATACCCGCTGGGGCTGCCAGGCTTCGAATTGGCGGCAGCAACTTATCTGGCAGCTATTGCGAGCTGCGGCAACCGTGGCAAATCAGCGTTGGGATAAAATCCAACCACACTGGTCAAGTCTTCAGACTGGCCAGTCTTGCTTGGTATTCAGCCAGGATTTTCCGGGTTCTTTTAATGAATTGATCTGATCTTGCCTGTTCGAAGCGTTGCAGGGCTATGTTCATGTTTTCGATTGCTTTGGGCAGGTCACCCATTTTATCGTATAGACCTGCCAGATTTGAATAGCCTCTGCCATTTCCGTCCAGATCGCCTATTTCTTCGGTCATTTGGATGTTTTTCGCATAATATTCAATTCCCTGGGAGTAGTTATTTTCCTCTTTGGCCAGGTTACCCAGGTTGCCGTAGGTGTGGGCAATGCCCTCCAGGTCGCCAATTTCTTCCTGCATTTTCAGGTTTTTGAGATAAATAGCTTTGGCCTTATCGAACTGCCTGGTGAGAAAAAGAATATCTCCCACGGCATCCTGTGCGAAGGACAGACCCCACAGGTCACCGCTTTTCAGAGTGATCTTCAGTTCCTTGCGGTAATACTTCATGGCCAGGTCGTATTTCTCTTCCCAGTGATACATCTCACCGATGTTGTGGAGCACAATGCCCTGCAATTCAGTATTGCCCAGGGTCTCAAACACTTTCAGGCTGCGGGTATAATTCTGCATCGCTTTTTCGTGGTCTCCCAATCTGCGATGCAGGGTCCCCAGGTCGGCTAAAACCTTGGCAAAACCGAAGCGGTCGCTGATCCGGTCGGCAATCCCGATGGCTTCCACATAGGCTTTATAGGCTTTTTCGGTATTACCCAGGCGGGTGTGGACTACTCCCAGTTGGCCGCATACGATGCGCAGGCTAAGGTCATCCTTCAGGATCTTTGCCAGGTCGTATTGGACTGCATAACCAGCCAGGGCTTCCCTGTATTTGCCGATGCCGATCAACTGGTTCAGGGAGATGGCCTCCAGCTTCAGCAGCAGGTATGGATACAGCCTTTGGTTTTCGCTAAGCTGATCTTCCGGCAATTCACGCAAACGCTTGATCAAGGAGTGGATGGAGGTGTTCTTTTGCTTTAGTTTCAGTTCGGTGGCAGCTTTCTGGCAAAAAAGGGTTTTCACCTCCTGGAAAAGCTGGGTAAATTCCTCCATTCTGAAAAGCTTCTGCAGGCTTTCCAACTGATAGATGCGGATTTGTTCGCCATACTTGCCGGCAAAGTCGGTTACCTGTTTCAGATAGTCCAGCAGGGTTTCATATTCTGCGCCCAGGAACAGGGAACGGGTTTTCAGGAAATGATATTTGGACAGGATGAATCTGTCCTTGATGCTGCCCGGATCGATCCCTGCCAGGATTTCCAGGGCTTCGTCCTTTTCCCCAAGGTAGAATCTGGAATCCACTATGCTTAGCGCCAGAGCGCTTTTTTCTTCCGGATCGTCGGTATTTTGGAGGGCGATCTGGAAGAAGAAAACCGCTTCGCCATGGTTGTAAACGCTTTGGTTGCGAAGAGCAGCGGTTTTACTGTAGCTATATGCCTTTGAGTTATTTTCGGCAAGGTTGAAGTGGTATGCCAAAAGTTCGCTGTGCTGATCGGTTTGCTCCCGGTATTTATTTTCGTAGTAGGAGGCGATGCGGTTGTGCAGTTCTTTCTTTTCGCTGAGGAGGATGGTGGAATAAACTGCCTGGCGCATCAGGACGTTGCTGAAAAGGTATTGCACTTCTGGAGCCAGATCTGTAATGTCGATGATGTCCTTTTCCTTCAGTTCTGCGATAACGTCGCTGATATCCGTTTTGACCCGGTGTTCGTGTGTTTCCACAATTTCATTCAGGGTAAAGCCCTTACCGATGATGGAGGCTTTTTTCAGGATATCCTTGGCCTCCCGGCTGAGGGCTTCGTATTTGATCATAAAAAGGTTTTCCAGGCTGTAGGGCAGCAGTCCCTTGTTTTGGATTTCTCTGATATTGGGACCGGTTATCAACATATCCGGATCGGGGAACAGGCTGATGATCTGGGTGCAAAGGTCTATTATGAAGCGGGCATTACCGCCACTCAATTCAAGGATCATGTCTCCCGCCTGATGAGTGATATTGGGGATGCGGGACATGATCAGGTCATAGGCGTTTTTGGGTTCCAGATCGAGCAATTTCAGAAAATAGGTACGTGAATTGTCGGTTGGCGGTTGGATACGGGGACTCGGATGGCAGGTAAGGATCAGCAGGCTTGGTTTACGGATGTTTTCCTTCAACCTTCGTTGCAGGATTTCCAGAGAGAGATCGTCCAGCCATTGCACATTATCCACCAGCAAGGCTTCAAAGTCCTTCGTTAATAGCTCCGTCGTTTTGGCAAGGCTGTTCACCAGCATATCATGCTTGGTGCGGGTTTCCTCGGTAACGGCTGCATTCGCTTTTTCCACTCCCAGGGTGGTCAACAGCAAAGAAAGGTCATTTTCGTTAATCTTGTTCTTTAGAAAAGCCCTCAAGCGCTCCGGAACAGCCAGAGGATCATCGCAGCCCATCGCTTTGGCCAGCAGCTTGCGGATCAGGATCAAACGGTCGTGGCGATTATATTCATCCATTACCAGGATGGCGATTCTGGCATTTCGGTCATAATAACTTTTCAGGATTTGCCATCCCAGGAATGATTTGCCGGTTCCGTGTTCACCGCATACAATCACCTGATTCAGTTTCTTTTTTTCAAGTCTTTGCATGATCTCCGCGGTTTCTTTCAGGTAGGCAACCTGTTTTTTGTTGTGATATTGCCTGTTGAAGCTATTCACATATTCTGGCAGCTCTCGCAGGATTAGAAAGAATTCCAATTCTCCCTTGATGCCTTTTACAACTGCTTTACGGAGAAATTTTACCTCAAACCGGCTTTCCACGCTGTTCAGGATGTCTTTGGTGAAGACTATCTGGCCATATTCAGCCGAACTCATCAACCGAGCCGCCACGTTCACCCCGTTACCGATAATGCCGTATTCGTGGCGCAGCTTGGCACCCAACACACCCGCATAAAGATTGCTGTAGGTAAGGCCGATCTTGGCTTTCAAGGGATTTTCGATCCGGTTTATCTGATTGGCGGCAATGATGGCACGTTCAATGTCGTCCACATGGGTATGTAATATCCCAAAGCTAAGCAGTAGAATCATGCCTTTGTCGGTATAGTCGATCTTGTTTACCATACCTTCCAGACGATAAACGATCTGCTGGATGGCGCAATAATAGTCGTTTATCACCTTGTAATCGCCTTCCAGGATATACTTTCCCGCCTCCACTCCGATAAAGAGGATGGCAGAATTTCGCAGTTCACCGCTAAAGGTCTCACTGCGTCCCCGGGACAGGATCTCAGGCGGAAAAAACTCTGTGTCGTAGCTTATCTCAGCCTGAGCTGGGATTTCGGTAAGCAGGCATGCCGGTTGAGTTGGATTCTCAGAGGCAGTATCCGGTTCCACGACAAGGGTTTCATTGTGTCCGGCATGTTCACAGAGCTGATACAATTCGCTCATTACAGGACTATAAACGAAATAGTCCAAATGAATCCCCGGGCAGCCAACGATGATCATCTGCGATTCGCCGTAGCCAATGCTGCCATGATAAGCCAGACGGCTGCCATAATTCTCTTGAAGTTCAAGATTCAGGGTATCCAGGGCCAGTTTGAATTCCCGCATGCAGGTTTGCATCTTTTCCATGCAAATGGCTTCGGGAAGCGGAAAGGCTGCCAGAACCGCATCTCCTTCAAATTTAAGGATTTGACCGCCATATTCGCATATCTTGTCGCTGAGCAGGTCAAAATACTGATTCAGCAGATTGGTGATGATCTCCACCCCATAATGACCTTTGGAAGATACCAGTTCGGTGAGTTTCGTAAAACCGCATACGTCCAGAAACAGATAACCACAGCCAAAGCTGCAGGAATTCCGGTCGGGGTTGTTTTGTTTCAGTGTCCATTCCACCATTCCTGGCAGTAAAGCGCTTTTATAAATCATGGGACCTCCCAGAATCTTATAGATGGCATATTTTTAGATAATTGCAGCAAGTCAAGCTATAAGTTATTGCCCTTCCCTTGTAGCATCAGGCAAACGAAGGTGCCAGGTTCCAGGTTGTTATAGCCGGTATGCTTTTTCCAGAAAGAGCTTGACAGCTATTCAGAGCAAAGAAACAATGGGAATTGAGGTGTTTTAACGTAAAGAGAAATAGTATGGCAGAAAGACTAACTGGTCTTAATCTGAAGATTTTTATAGCTGTTATGGCTATCGCTTGGGCTCTGCCTGCATGGAGTGCCTGGCAAATGGGAGTTACATTCAGCAATGCAGGAACAGGTGGCGCAAGCATCAGTTCCACTGCTTATCTGGGAGAGAATTCCAATGCCTCAAACACTTGGGACTGGAATTATGATGTTCCCCTAGGCCCTCCTCCCAATAATCCCGGCTATGTGCGTATCTATTTTCCGCATACCGATTTTGGTGCCAATAACGGAAATTACCTTGTGGATATCAGGGCAGCCACTCCAGTTCAAAAAACCTGGAATATCACTCTGAGCGTAAATACTCCCCTCAGCACCAGCTATTCTCTGTCCTGGAGCATTCCTCCTCTCCTGCCTGATTATTATCGTCCCAAGTTGCTGATCGGAAGCTCCACAATTGACATGCGCAACCAAAGCAGCCATGCCTGGACAGGCTTTGTCTCATCCTGTTCGGTTAGGCTGGACATGGTGGCTGGGATGCCCTACCTGCTGGCTATTCCACCGGATTTGGAATTTTCGGACAATCTACCGCAAACCCTTAATCTAAAACGCTATTTTGCAGTTCTGTCTGGAAATCTGAGCTTTTCATTCAGTCTCAATTCCAATCTTACCCAGAGCCTGGTGACTATTGGTGATTCGCTTTATTGGCAATGTAATCCCGTGCATGGCTATGTGGGA
Organism: uncultured Candidatus Cloacimonas sp.; assembly: GCA_964572925.1. Lineage (GTDB taxonomy): Bacteria > Cloacimonadota > Cloacimonadia > Cloacimonadales > Cloacimonadaceae > Cloacimonas. Next base: position 5,174 of record CAZNGW010000050.1, read on the forward strand.
TCCACTTCCTCCACGCTTTCCGCTATTGGCAGTGGGGGCACCAAAACCGTTACGATAGGCATTACCAGAAACGCTACGAATTCACCGCCTTCTTTCCATAATCCCCCCGGCGAGTTGAGCGTTATCCAGAATCAAAGTGCCTATCTCTCATGGGCAGACCAGATCAGCGATCCGGATCTGGATGAATGGCAGCTTGAAGTATCTGCCGACGACGATTTTTACTTGGTTGTAGAGCCAGATATGCAGCGTGTGCAGATTATTCCCTTGCCCGGTTTCAAGGGAAGTGGGGAAGTTCAGTTCAGGTTGACCGACAATATCAATCCGATGGTTACAATCAATATTCCGGTATCAGTTCTGCCTTCGGAACCCGATTCTCCCCAGAATGTGCTACTTGGCCTATCCGACAATGGAGATATGGTGTGCAGTTGGAATCCTGTCAGCCATGATGTTTCGGGTTTACCAATTTCGGAACTGAGTTATCGGATTGAGCTATACTCCGATCCCGATTGTGAAGTGTTTTTGGCAGAATTCACTACAGCTGAAAGCCAAGTGATTATTCCGGAAACGTATCCAAGAGTTTTCGTAAAAGTAATGACAATGAATGAATAGGAGACTATCAATGAAGAACAAAGTGATTTACCTCGTTTTGTTGCTCGTGGCAGTGGGATTGCTTTTCGCTGCCGGAAACACAAAGGCGAAGCCTGTAACCAGCGACATGCCAAAGGGTCAGCTATTGCCAGCCCCTTTCGCCCCACATGATTATAATAGGACACAAAACCTCATCAGCAGTACCCCAATCTATGAAGAGGACTTTGAACCTGCTCCGACTACCTGGACAATCGGAACGGGATGGAGTATTGGCCAGGATCCCATTCTAACCGGATATTCCACACCGAATAGCGCATACACTGCCCATCCCTACGCAGCTTATGCAGATTACCAGATGTTCAGTCCGCAAATCCAGATCCCTGCGGCAACTGGTGTTGGAACCGAATATCTGCTTAATTTCTGGTCTTATTGGGAGCTGGAGTCAGGCTATGATTTCGTGTATGTGGACGTGTATGTAAACAGCATGTTTCAGGAGACAATTTTCAGCCAGACCGGCTCTTCAGGCTGGCAGGATGTATCTGCAAACCTTAGCCCCTATGCCGGGCAGAATATCCAGCTCTGCTTCAGGTTAACGGGTGATTATGCAAACCAGTATTTTGGCTGGGCGATTGACAATCTGAGAATAATGCAAAACATCTATGAGATCACCCCGGATCTGACCCTGCTCAGTTTGAACACTCAGAATTTCCCCTTTGTATATTCAACACTGTCAGTCAGTTATGGCGAAGAGGACATGAGCAATCTCGATGCCAGCCATTTTGCGGTTTATGAGAACAACGTGCTGCAAACGAATTACTTTGAGGTGATTCCGCCTTCTCAGGGAGCTGGAGCCCGTTTGGCTGATATTGCCTTCCTGATGGATAACAGCGGTTCGATGGGATCATACCAAAGTGCGATTTCTGCCAATGTTACAGATTTTATCAACAATCTGGCGGGTTCGGGAGTGGATTGCGCTTTGGGACTGTGCAGATACGGTTCAAGCTACTATAGCGGTAATCCATTTTTGGAAGATTCCGGAGTGCTAACCACCAATTTAAACTATTTCCGCGATAGTGTATGGCCGCGCAACGACCTTTATGGTGGATATGAACCAGGCTACTATGCCATGACCTATTCGCTGGCAAATTTCAACTGGCGTCCTGGGTCTCAAAAAGTGATGATCATTATCACCGATGAAACGCCTGATCAGGGTGGGGCAGCCTTAAGCGAAGCTCTGAATGCCTGCGCTGCCAATGGAGCGATCCTTTTTGCTTTGACCGGCTCTGGATTGTATTATACTTTTACTCCGATTACTGATGCTACAGGGGGAGCGGTTTTTGATCTTTATAGTAACTTCAATACCATTCTGACCGCAATTTCCGAGATTATCGTATCCAATTATGTGATATCCTATCGTTCCAGCGACCCTTTGTTCAACGGAGTGCAGCGTAACCTGCGTTATCAGTTGAATTATCAGAACATGACCGCACTTGCAGAAGGCAGCTATGTTCCTGGACAAACTCCCATGATCAATCGGACTCAGGCTACCATCGCCATGGATACGACGCCTCAGCTTGATAATCAAAACATTGTGATACAAGCTATTATCACGGACAGTTACCAGCCTTTTACCACGGGAGCCACTCTGTTCTACAAAAACCTGGGACAAACCACCTGGACTTCCCTTCCCATGAGCTTCCTGGGTGATAATCTCTGGCAGGGGACAATTCCCGCTGGAAATGTCCAGGCTCCGGGAATCGGATATTATCTTACCGCTACGGATGGTCAGTCTACTGCTTCCCTGCCATCTGTGGAACCAACCATCAATCCTTTTACGATCGCCGTTTTGCCAAATATTCCTCCCCAGATCGGACATAATCCTCCTGAGCAAGTGATGTATTTTACTCCGCTTACGATCAATGCCAATGTGTTCGATAATACTCTTTATATCGAGAATGTGGAGCTTTTTTACCGTCGCTATGGTCAGCTAAGCTACATCTCAGTTCCCATGCAATTCATGGGTGACAATCAGTATTCAGCCATGATCCCGGCAGACATAGTGGCAAGCTACGGGGTGGAATATTATATCAGAGCAACCGATAACTATGGAATGACAGGAAGCTCAGGCTTCGCGGACAATCCGCATTTCGTTCCTGCTTTGCTGGATGGGGTTATAATTCCGGGTGGTCCCATTGCGGACTATACTTGGGATAGCGACGATTCCCCCTTCTACATCAATGGCACGATCAGCGTGGAACCGGGTAACACCTTGGTAATCGAACCAGGGACTACCCTGATCTTCCAGCCTGATACGCGGTTGGACGTCTTTGGAGGAATTCAGGCCAATGGAGTTACTTTCACGGCCAATGATCCGGTTCTGGGTTGGCTGGGAATCAACCTGGAATCTGCTTCCCCCCAGATCGATCTGAATAACTGCCAGATTCAGCATGCGGTTCGTGGTCTTACCTTTACAAACACGAACGGAAACGTGCAAAACTCCGTGATTAGCAAATCAAATCCTTATCAAAACGAAACCGGCATCCTGGTGATAGATAACTCCAGTCCGCATTTCGTAAACAACCATATCCTCGGTTATACCCGCGGCATTGTTTTCCAGAACAATGGGATCCGCACAACTACCAATCCCAGCCTCAGCAATGTTCGTATCCGCAATACCAGCAGCGGGGTCCGTCCAGACAGTCGTGGCTTGGAAGTGGTTGGCGCAGTTGGCCTCTCCATCAACGATGCAGAGCTGGAAGATTATGACGAAGGTATTTTCTGGGATGGCCAGGGAACTACAGACTATCGAACCACCCCGTCCCTTACCAACGTCCGCATCCGCAATACCAGTAGTGGAGTGCGCAATGCCACAAACGGACTTAAACTGATAGATCTGGGCAGTGTGATTATGGAGAACGACTCCATTGGCGGCTATCCCCAGGGACTCACTTTGCAGAATAATAACCTGAACCGCACCACCACAAACGCTTCACTCACAAATGTGCGTATTCGCAATACATCGAGTACGGTGCGTAATACTGGAACTGGTGCTTTGCTAAGTGGCAGCATTGCAGCCACAATCGACGGTCTGGAAATTGATGACTATGAAACCGGTTTCCATTTCGTGGCCGACAGCAGTCTGATTCGCACTTCAGCTTCAGCCAGTCTGACCAATGTCCGCATCCGTAATACCAGCAGCACTGTCCGGACTGATTCTTACGGAATAAAGCTGGAAGGAGCGGTGTTGGCCCAAGTGAATGACGCCGAGATAAATGAATATGATTATGGCCTGTTCTATCAGGGCAATGGACAACCCTTTGAACGCACCACGCCCAGCTTGAGCAATGTCCGTATCCGTAACACCAGTAGCACAGTTCGCAGCGCAAACTACGGTATCAAGCTGATAGATCTGGCAGCAGTTACTGCTGAAAATGACACAATTGAAGGCTACCTGACCGGCTTCAGTCTAAACATCCCCAATCCCAACCGAACCGTCGCAAATGCCAGCCTCAGCAATGTCCGCATTCGCAATACCAGCAGCAGCGTCCGTACCGAAACCCTTGGCTTGAACCTTACTGGAAGCATTGCAGCCACTCTGAGTGGCCTGGAGATAGAAGATTACAACACCGGCATCTACTACGAAGGCGACGGGCAGCCCTTTAACCGCACCACACCTTCGCTGAGCAACGTCCGTATCCGCAATACCAGCAGCACGGTGCGTGAGCCAGTCAACGGCATAGTCCTGAAGAATCTGGCAGCGGTGAACCTGCAACAGAACATAATCTATCCCGATCTGACGATTGAACGTGGCAATGCCAGCGGAACAGCCTTGAGCCTGGAAAACGTGCAGAATGCCCAGATGCAGCAAAACACCATCTGGGGTTATGACAATGGCCTGAGCCTGCAAAGCAGTAACAATGCCACCTTTGCCCGAAACGTGATCTGGACAAACGGGGGAGAGCTCACTCAGCCCATCAGCCTGGACAACAGTGCCCTAACCGTAAGCAACTGCTGCATATCTGTGGTTGGTGGTGTTTACCCCGGCTCTGGAAATCTGGATAAAAATCCGCTCTTTGCCGATCCCTTGCATGGCAATTTCTATCTGAAACCGCGTTCACCTCTCAGGGATACCGGAATTGGCGCTTTGGGCTTTGTGTTTGAAGCTCTGGCAGCCGTTATGCCTTATAACATGCATCCGGCCTGGAATCTGATGGGGGTGCCCTATTTAACGCAGCCCGGTCAAAATACGCCGGTGAATATCTTTGCCGACGACCTGAATCCCTTCTACGTTGCTCCGACCTATACCAGCATCGTGCAAATGAATCCAGTGGCGGTTTCGGACTCGTTGGGGCATCTGCGCATGACCTACAACGGTAACTACAATGTTCCGGCAAACGTGGTTCCGGCTCGTGGCTACTGGGTTCGCAATCCCTATGCAAACAGCACCAATGTGGATGTATACGGTCTGCTGGATGACGGAAATTACCTCATCGAACTGGCAGGCAGCACAGGAACGAACAATGGTTGGTTCCTGCTGGCCAATCCTTACGACGTTCCCATCGGATTCAGCGATGGCAGCATATCAGTTGCGCCGGGAAGCATGATTGCTCCTTGGGCGTATGTGTATAACTATTCAACCAATAGCTATGATCTTGTAGGTCCGGCCTACGATACTGACAGCATTTCTCCCTGGAGCGGGTTCTTCGTGAAGGCCAATCAGGCCACGGACAAGCTGCTGATGAATTATCCCGTAGCCCCACAACCAGTGCGGACTATCGAACAGCTTGCCTCAAACGATCTGCAGACAGCATCTGCCCAAACGCCGGACTGGGAGCTGAGCCTGAGTGCTTCCACCGCCGGCAATGCCGACCAGGTGTATCTGGGAGTGGCGAAGTCCGCTTCTGAGCAATATGACCCTCTGGACGTTCCTGAGCTTCCCAATCTGCCGTTTGCCCTGCATAAAGGGATTGACCTCAGTGTTTTGAACAGCGACTGGGAGACTGGTTCCGGAAACTATACCCGCGATATTAGAGACACAGACCGCAATAGCTGGACCTGGAACCTGCTGCTGAACGTGGAAAACCTACTGGAAGAAGGCAAGCTGCACGATATTATCAAATTGGCAGCCGAGAGTAAACTTCCTGCGGGATATCGTTTTGCGCTCAGCAATCCTGCCACGGGTCAGAGCTGTGATCTGGCCACAGACAACCTGCTTCTGGAACTGAACATCGAAGCCACTGGCGAAGGCACTCCCTGGCTGGTTCCGCTATGTTTGGAGGTTAACCGCAATGGTTTTGGCCAGCAAAGCGACGCACCCGGGCTCATTGCCAGCAGCAACTATCCCAATCCCTTCAATCCGGAAACCACGATCCGCTACAGCCTGGGCAAGGATAGTCCTGTCACCCTGGAGATTTACAACCTGAAAGGTCAATTGGTGAACCGCCTGGTGAACGGCTTCCAGAAACAAGGCAACCACAGCGTGGTTTGGAACGGCACCGACCATCAGGGTCGCAACGTATCCAGTGGATTCTATTTCTATCGGATTACGGCTGGAGAGAACCAGATTTCACGCAAGATATTGCTGATGAAGTAGGTGGAATGTTTACATGGAATAGACTATCAAACGGATCAACACGGATCAAAGTGAATAGCTATCCGGGTAATTCGTAAAAACAAGATAAGTAGATACCACTCTTGCAGGGCGACCTTCGGGTCGCCCTTTTTGTGTTGTCCCCTTGAGCTGGATTAGGTATTACCCATTACGGGAGCATTAAGCGTGAATCTAGGGTCGGACGCTTATTTCACGCTTATTGCTCCCTTAGGTCAAGGGGAAAAAAAGTGGAGGATGCAGATTTATCTTGACTTTCATTTCGGCTTACCTTTATAATGAACCATTCAGTATTTTAGTGTAATTAAGTCTCAAAAAAGGAGTTAACACAATGAAAAAAATTCAGCTTGTTCTGCTGGTACTCACCTTTTTCTCCCTCTCGGCATATCTTTTTGCCGGCGGTTTTGCCTTAAGTGGAGTTGGCTCACGTGCCACTTCCATGGCTGGAGCCTTCCGCGGTTTGGCCGACGACGCCACTGCCATGTATTGGAATCCTGCCGGTTTGGCATATATGGAAGATAATTCCATTGATGTGGGTGGCACCTTTATCATGCCTTCCAGCACCTGGAATTCTGCCGGTACTCAATATACTCAGATCCCCGGATTTGGCAGCAAGGAATATGAAGCGGAAAAGAAACTTCGCGCGTTCCCCAGCCTTTTTGCCACTATGGCCAAGCATCCGAAACTGAAATATGGCCTTGGGGTTTATGTCCCTTACGGCTTGGGAACTACCTGGGATATCTATCAGCTTCCCGCTTCCACTAACACTACCGGCCCCCTTACCTATGCTGCAGGTTTTCCCGAAAACGAACTTAAAAGCTCCATTGCTATCATGGATGTCCATCCAACCGTAGCTTATCAGATTTTGCCCAATCTCTCTGCTGGGTTGGGGCTGAGCGTGTTGTATGGCACAATTGAGCTTGGTAAAATTTCTTTCGATCCCACCTTGGGCGCTACTGCTTATCTCAGACCTATCAGTTCCGACATGTCTGGCAGCGGATTGGGATTCAGCGGGAACATGGGTTTGCTGTTCAAACCCACTCCTTGCTTATCAATGGGACTTTCGGCCAAAATGCCCACCTCTGTTCCTATGGAAGGTGATGCTGAGATTTACCTCTGGACTCCCCAGCCAATTGCGCCAGCAGCAGCCAAAACAGGTGGAAAATCTGATATCAGCACTGACCTGAACCTTCCCGGTGACATCGGTTTGGGCTTGTCCTATAAAGTGATGCCCAATTGGACAATGAACCTGGACTATGCATATACCATGTGGAGCGGTCTTGATAAAGTAAAGATCAAGATGGACACTCCCGCCAATGTGCTGGGCACAACCGAATCAACCGTTGAGTTCCAATGGGAAGATACCCATCGCGTGAGCTTGGGAACCGAATATACCATGGGTGCAAATTCCTTCCGGGGTGGCGTATATTATGACCAAACCCCGATCCCCGAAGATACCCAAACCGTTACCCTTTCAGATGTGGGCGATAAAATCAGCGCCAATCTTGGTTATGGCAGATTGTTTGGAAAATTTCTCCTGGATGTAAATGCTCAGTATGTGATGTTCTCCGAACGTGAAATCAAAGCCGCAGGCCAGACAGCCAACAACATGGCTGGAGTTTACAACGCCAATTCCATCTCTGGCAATATCGGTCTTGGATATAGATTCTAAAGCCCGTTCCCCGCTGATTTAGCGGTTTATCTCTCACAGATTACGCGGATAACACGGATATTAAAAATCAGTGCTATCTGTGTGATCTGTGAGTTTTTTTTATCAATCCCCCAACGATATCCCCAGTCCCCTGGCAGTCCTGACCAGGTCGGAATTCACGTCAACGAGGTTGTAATCCTGGATGGCTTCGGAAATCGGCACAGCCACGATATTCGGATGTTTGTAAGCCACCATGTGTCCCCATTTGCCTTCCAGCACCATTTCAAAAGCTTTCACACCAAACTGGGAAGCCAGAATGCGGTCGAAGGCATTGGGACGTCCCCCTCTTTGCAGGTGTCCCAGAATGGTTTCACGGATATCGATGCTGCAGCCTGCGGTTTTCAGTTCATGGGAAAGCCTTAGTCCCGCTCCCCCCAGCCTGATTTTCATCGCGCCCGGTTCTTCATTCTCCTGATAGCTCATTTCACCCTGGATGGGCGTAGCTCCTTCAGCGATCACGATATTGGCAAAGCCCCTGCCGCTGTCGATGCGTTTGTTGATGGCTTCCATCACTTTTTCGATGCTGTAGGGGACTTCAGGGATCAGGCAAACTTCCGCTCCCCCTGCGATCGAAGCATGAAGAGCGATCCATCCCGCATAGCGTCCCATAACTTCCAAAATCAGGATACGATGATGGCTGGCGGCAGTGGTAACCAGCTTATCCACGGCGTCGGTTGCGGCATCCACCGCGGTTTGGAAACCAAAGGTAAAATCTGTGTCGGAGAGGTCGTTGTCGATGGTTTTTGGCACACCTATGATCGGGCAGCCAAGTTCGAAAAGTTGTTGGGAAATGCGTTGTGAACCGTCCCCTCCGATATTAATGATGGCATCGATATTTTGATATTGCAGGCGGTTCATAAAATCTTGTGAGCGATCTACGGTAGTCCAGCTGCCATCGCTGTTTTTTACCGGCCAGGCAAATGGTCCGCCTTTGTTTGTGGTTCCCAGGATAGTTCCGCCCATTACATGGATGCCAGCCACTTTTTCGGGGGTAAGTTCCACCAGGTGCATAGGGTCGCGCATCAGTCCGTCGAAGGCGTCGATGCTGCCCAGAATCTCCCAGTTATGCTCACTGGAAGCACGTTTCACAATAGCTCTGATAACCGCATTCAGCCCTGGGCAATCTCCTCCGCCCGTGGCTACAAGAACTCTTTTCTTCATTTCTCCTCCTCGAGGTAGTTTAAAGATTTCGCTTTATTAAGGTAAGATAACCCTCCAACTCTGTGAAACCGAACTTTTTATATAGATGCATCGCCGCTGGATTGTCCCTGTGCACCTCCAGCTTTGCCTGATATCCCAATTCTCTGGCCACCTCGATCGCTTCCTGCATCAGCAAGCTACCGATACCCTGATTCTGTCTGTTTGGCTTAACGGCCATGTGATGGATATACAGCCTGCGAAAATCATGATTCAGCCAGGCTGTTCCAATCGCTTCGCTGCCCTCATAAGCCATGATGAGGGTGCCGGTTTTCTGCAGGCTGAAGCTCACTGCTTCAAAGCTGTCGTTACGCTGCGGATTGCTAATCCCGGTTTCCAGCCAGAGCTGCATTGCCTCATGGTAGAGGGTTTCGGTCAGTTGGGTGATCCGAACCACTTTGATCATGTTCCGTAGCCCCTCATCTTGAAGAGATCGGCACTGCGATTGAAACGATGGATGGTGTCCGTGGAAATGATGAACAGCACAGAAGGATCGTTATCCACCATCATCATGAACTGCTTGTCGTCGTATTTGGCGAATTTCATGTCCTGGCTGCGGTTCTGGCTTAGGCTTAGTTTTACGATGTATTCGGGATTTTTGAATCTTTCGGCGATCTCTGTGCTAACGGTATCCACAAATACGTATGTATCCAGATTGGCCAGGATATTTACCAGCTTCATCAAGGCAAGATTGGTAGTGGGAATCAGGAATTTCTCGGTTTTATTCTGATAATACCAGTCATATCCGTTGCGGGTAAGGGTATAGGCGTCCTTGGGCAGGCTGACATCAATTTTCAGCAATTCGTCCTCTTCATAATTCACCACATGGGGAGAACGCCACATGGGCAATTCTGTAGTGTAATTATTGAATACCTTGGCTTTGATCTGATAAACCTCTTCACTTCCGGCGAACCGGAAGTAGTCGTAGGGATTGCCCATATTACTGAAGAGGGTGTGGATTTTTCTGCCTTTTCCGGAAACCACAATGTGCAGCGCTTCGCTATCTTGCAACTTGAATCTCTTAACCGCGTCGGGACCTTCTCCCATGGGAGTTTTCGGGTATTTTGCGGCAAAAACTTCTTTGAACAAACTATTCATTCTGAGGGTATCCGCTTCCCAGGCAACCGGTTCGCTAAGCAACCAGATCCCCTTCTGCTTTTTCAGAACAAGCTTGTTAGCCTGGTCGAAGACCTCGATGCCTTGAATGGACAGGGAATCCAGATCGTATACAGGACGCAGCTTTTCTTCCGGCCTGCCTATTCGTAGAATGATGTAAACAATTAGCAGGGCAGCGAGAACGATTAGCAGGATTAGTTTATTCTTTTTCATTTAGTTCCATCAACATTTGTTTTCTACGCAGAGCCAGAAAACCTCCCACTGCGATCAACAGCAAAGAGGGCAGCACTACAGCAGTTACCTTTATCCCTGTTTTGATCCGGCGTTCTGTCTTCTCCGGATCACCCCATACCATGTCATGCTTTTGCATATAATATTGAATATTCAGGATGCTTGCCTGCAAGTGGCGGGAACGGATGTTGATCATGGAATCTCGTCCCAAAAGCCAATCCACGGCATTCAGTACCACATAGTTCCGATCCATATATTCCCGTTTGTCGGAATCTATGTAAAGCTCACGATCGCCAAATACCACGATCTTTCCATGTTGGGTTTCGCCAATGTAGCCCTGCTTGTGAGATTCGGGCTTGCCGGCAAAATAGCTTTTCATCCTGCCTTCCACGATCCCTCCCAGAGAAATAGGCGGATGATGAAACTTTTCCGTCCCGAGGTCCTGGAAAAGATCGGCATTAAGTTCATAATCGGGACCTTCCAAAAGTGCGCTATTGGCAGAAGTGGACAGGATAGTAGTATATTTTAGATCAGGATTTCTGGTGGCTCCAATAGCCGTGGGCATATACATCACAATATTGGAAATATTGCGGGTGATGGGGTGATCCGAACCCCTTAGAACAGGATATATAGGAAAAGGCAGACTGCTATCCGTTCCGGTTTGCCGGATGTCGCAATTGATATCCATGGCTATGGCATCGCTGAATCTGATTCCATAATTCTCAAAGAAATCGAAGATGTTGCTTTTCAGGGGATAGATACGCTGTCCGTCGCTGATCACCTTATCCTGCATCACTACCAGCGAACCTCCCTTCATGATGAATTGATCGAGGTTATAAAGCTGGGCTTCGCTCAGGCTGTCTATAGTGCCGGGAAAGATCATCACACTTGTCTGTTTGGGCGGTGTATACAAATCTGTCTCCACCACGTTGAAGTTGTTGGTAAGCGACCTTGCAAAATTGTCATTCGGAACAATTGCATAAAGGGTGTCGGCGTAGAGTGTGATTTCCGGAAGGTTGTGCCTGGACAGGCTTTGAACCTTCAAAGTCAGCTCATATTCCAGTTTTGCCTCCATCCTGGGAACCAGGTTCATGGAAGCAAAATTGCCCTGATATTCAAATACCAGACCGTAGATAACTTCTTTATTTGTGGTTTTGTCATTGTCGTAAATGCGGAAAAACATGCTTCTGAGCCCGTTTTGCTGGGCCTGAGTCCGCAATTCGTCCAGCGACAGGCCACGAATGAGCTCATAATGAAACTTGCCTTTGCCGGCTTGTTGATACTCGTAAAGCAGGTCTTTCAAATAACGGTCGATGGAACTCATGTCTGCAGGAAGCTCCGAACTGGCATACAGCTTCACTATCATGTTGTCTTTCAAGCTCCCAACCGCTTCTTTGCTGGCCTTGGAAAGAGAGAACATGCGGTTCTTGGAAAAATCCAACCGCAACTTGAGGTAGGATGCCACCAGCAGGAGCATCAGCACTATGGCAAGCTTCAGGGTAATTCCGCTAAGGATGGAACCGGTGCGTATTCTGTTCTTCATTTAGCGCTCCTGCATCAGATTGCGGGATTGGAGGTTAAATTCTGCCAGCAGGGCAAAAACATAGGTGATTGCACCAAAAAAGAGGATATCCCGGGTATCTATCACTCCTTTTAGAAAGCTTGCCAGATGATAGTCGAAGCTCAGATATTGCAAAGGCCCCAAAAGCCCCAAGGGAATCAGCGGCAGCAGATACTTCAGCACATAAAACGCTGCGCTGATCATCAAAGCAAGCACGAAGGCCAGAATCTGGTTACTTGGCAAGCTGGAAGCGAAAACTCCAATGGAGATGTAAGCGGTTCCAGCCAGGATTAAACCCAGATATCCGCAAAGAATGGAGCCATAGTCTATACCCTCTCCAAAAATCATGATTATTCCCAGGAACACCAGGGTAAATAGAATCAGGGTTTTCAGTTGCATCAAGGCTGCCAGAATCTTACCCCAAACTATGGAGGCCAGGCTTATGGGCAAAGTCGAGAGCAGTTCCAGGGTTCCGTTTTGCCTTTCCCGGGCAATCGAACCCATTGTGATGGCTGGAACGTAGAACAGGAGTATTACGTGAATAATCTCAAAGAGGGGCCTCAACTCGGCCAATCCGATTTTGAAGAGCGTGGTGGAGAAGAACAGTCCGGTTACCACCAGAAACAGGATAAGAACAATGTAGGTGGCTATGGAGCGCATGGCAAGCTGATATTCTTTTTTGGCAATCGTCCAGATGGTGTTCATGGCTTTGTTTCCGTTTCTTCAGGGTTGGTGTTGCTTTCACCAGTCAGCTGGTGGAAAATATCTTCCAGGCTTTGCTTGCGGGTGTGCATTTCCAGGGTAAGCCAGCCTCTTTCATTGATGTGGCGTGCCAGTTCTTGTCGAATATCTTTTTCAGGTAGTAGGGGTATTTCTATTTTTACCCGGGTTTCATCCAGGATTTCGCTTTGTATTTCCAGTTCTGGGTGGCAGGCTACAAAGTCGCTGAAATCTATGTTTTCGCCTTGAATTTCCACACTCAGAATGGAGCCCTTATGCAGGTAGCCTGGCAGATTATCTATCAGATCATCCACGATGATCTTGCCTTTGTTGATGATCACCACCCTGTCGCAAAGAGCTTGCACCTCTTGCATAATGTGGCTGGAGAGGATCACCATTTTCTCCTGACCCAGAGTTCGGATCAGATCTCTGATCTCCAGAATCTGATTGGGATCAAGCCCGGAAGTCGGTTCATCCAGAATAAGGATTCGGGGATCGTGCAAAATTGCCTGAGCCAGGCCGGTTCGCTGACGGTAGCCTTTGGAGAGTGTGCCGATTTTCTGGTGCAGCACGTCTTTAAGCCCGCAATTCTGGATCACAAACTCCCTGCGCTTGGCAAAAAAACCTGCATCCAGCTTTCGCAGAGCGGCAAAATAGGCCAGGGATTCTTCCACGCTCATTTCGTCGTAGAGTGGATTATGTTCTGGCAGGTAACCAAGCTGACGGCTGGCTGCCAAAGGGTCGTCAAATATGCTTTTATCGTCCAGGCTAATCGAACCGGATCCAGGTTGCAGAAAACCCACCAGCATACGAAGGGTAGTGGTTTTGCCGGCTCCGTTGGGACCCAGGAAACCGAGGATTTCTCTGTCCCGGATGCAAAAGCTGACGTTATCCACAGCTTTGATGTTGCCAAATTGACGGCTGAGATTCTCTATCTTTATCATACTTTGGGTGTTACATCCTCATGCCAAAGCTTTTTTGGGTGCCAGGTTCATTCAACAGGATCTTGTTGCCTTCCTTAACGCCTTCGATTACTTCTACATTTTGCAGGTCATTTGCCCCAAGCTTAACGGGGGTGGCCACTCCAGTGCTTTCGGCAACGGCAGGAGTCTTTGTCTTCTTGGGGGTTACCGCTTTTTGGGCAGGAAGCAGATAGACCACATCCTGGTTGCTGTTATTGCTGAACACTGCCCGGATCGGGATTACCAGAACGTTCTGACGAGATTCACCCAGAATACTAAGGTTTGCCGTCATGCCGGGTTTGGCTTTGTAGCCTTCGGCATTGATACTGATCTCCACCGGAAAGACTTTGGCGTTGTTTTCGGTGATGGCTTGAGGGGCAATTTTCACAATTTTGCCGTGAAATTCTTCGTAGGGAAGCGCATCCAGCTTGATCTCAGCACTTTGGTTCAGCTTGAATTTAGAGATGTCCACTTCGTTGATGTTGCTTTTTACGATCATCTTTTTCAGATCGGCGATTTTCATTACAACCGTTCCCTCGCCATAACTGCTAAGGCTGGATTGCACCATTTCGCCTTCGTTGATGTTGCGCTCGATCACCACTCCGCTTGAGGTGGCATACACGTGAGTAACCTTGCCGGGAACGTCCAGGTCGCGAATCATTTCATACTGGCTGCTGGCCTGGGCATATTCGATCTCGGCATTCTTAACGGCGTCAACCGCAGCTTTGTAGGCATCCTGCGAAATGTATTGTTTCTCCAGCAACACTGCTTTGTCGGCCAGATCTTTGCGGGCATTGGTGAGCAACATTTCCGCCTTTTGCAGGGTTGCCTTGGTGTTGAAAAGCGTATTTGCCTGGTTGTAATCCGGCTCAATATCGGCAATTATCTGCCCGGCAGATACATAGTCATTTTCACCGGCATAAAACTTTACGATCTTTCCGCTTACCTTGGACTTCAACGAAACCACGGTTTGAGGCTGAACCTCACCGGTGATTTCGATCCGGGAGGAGATTTCTCCCCGTGAGACCGTGTAAGTTTCTTCGGTTGCTGTTTTTTTTACGGCTGCCTTTTTGGCTTTGCCACAGCTTTTGGCCAGGATCAGAACCGCTATTATCACTACTGCGATGCCGATGATGATTTTCCATTTCTTGCGCATAAAACCTCGCTGGGCTAAAAGTATGCAAATTTCAGTCCAAGCTTGTGGGATTCCAGTATTGTGTCAAGTGAATCCACAATTACGCCCCTCCCCATCTTATATCAGGTATGCTTGAAAAATTGGCAGGACCTCCGAAAAAACATTTTTTTTACGCAATTCCTCCTCTCTCGAAAGCGTCAATCACATATCTATCAACCCTTAATCAAGCGTTAATAATTAAGACTTGATTAAGGGTAGATTATAACTTGATTAAGGCTGTGGAGAGAGGAAGGAAAGTAT
>CAZNGW010000051.1:0-20132 GCA_964572925.1 uncultured Candidatus Cloacimonas sp.
TCCTTCCTCGCCACTCAAATCCCACCCGGAATCCACCCGGAATCCACCCCTATCGGATTCGGGAGGGATCTGCGAGGCAGATGAGAGGCAAAACGGGAACAAGGAAGGACAAAGAGATATGCGATTTATAAAAATCTTTGTAGTGCGGGGGTAAAACCGGACTTTTAGGTTGACTCATTACGAAGCTTGGAATAATCTGTCTAATATAGATTCAAGAAACTTAAGGAGATTAAAATGAATGTTGTTGTAACTCCGCATGCTTCCGGAGCGTTGGGGCCTTATTCACAGGGAATTATCCATAATGGGACGCTCTACATTTCCGGGCAACTCGGGATGGATTATGTAACAGGCTATATGCCAGATGATTTCAGGGGGCAAACTGAACTGGTTTTCCATAAGATAAAGGATATTCTGGATGCTGCGAATATGAGCTTTTCCAATATCCTGAAATGCACCGTATTCCTTACTGACCTGAATGACTATGACGTGATGAACGAGGTTTACGGCCGCTATTTTCAAACTCCCTATCCAGCCCGGGAAACTGCCAAAGTGGCAGGACTGCCCAAAGGCGCAAAAATCGAGATCTCCGTTATCGCCAGTAAATGAAAGCACTGGATTTTCTGTAATAAGGAGGCTGTCAAGCCGGAAAAAGACTAACCACAAGGCAATAAAAGAACATTAACTGGAGGAACGATGCGCCGTTTGGTTCCGGATTTTATTCTTCTTAAGACCAAAGAAGGCAGTTTTTCGGGTTGTTTTAGGGCAATTGCCGTTAATATCGATTTAATCGGATTCACGGAACTTACCCAAATGGCGATGCAGCATTCTCATGCCGGGGTGGAAGCCTTGATCGATACAATCAATGCCATTTTCGAGCCCGCTATCACCGCCTTGGAATCACGTGGCGGGTTCATTGCCGGATTTGCCGGAGATGCTTTCACGGCTTTGTTTGAGGAGGATTGCTGGCTGGAGGCTTTTTCTGCAGCCTGGGAGATAAAGAAGATCACTGCTGCCCAGGAATGGCAAAAAACCGAATTTGGAAGCTTTAAACTGGAAGTCAGAATCGGAATCGGCAAGGGAGACATAGCCTGGGAGATTGTTCCCGCTTCGCAACAGCATGTATTTTGGTTCTCGGGCCCGGGAATAGACAAGGCAGCAGGTGCACAAATCAATGCCCAATCCAATGAGGTATATTTTTGCTCGGAACCAGAACCCGAATTTCTCAACAGCATTTGCAGCTTTGAACTGATGGACGGTCAATACTGCTTGCTATCAGGGCTCAAGCATAGCTCCCTCCAAACAGAACCACCCAAGGAACGACCTAAGCAGGATGCTTTTGTAATGGAATCCCTGTTCCTGCTCCAAGGAGAAGGAGAATTCCGCGATCTGCTATCCTGTTTTGTAAATCTGAACTCCGCTGACCAGACACAAAGCCGCTTTGTGATCGAAACTGCCCTTGCCTATGGAGGTTATATCAGCCATATAGACTGCACCGATAAAGGTTGGGTGATGTTTGTGATCTTTGGGGCACCACTTTGCTATGACCGCTATCAACAAAGCGCTCTGGATTTTGCCTTGCAGGCACAAACCCGATGTGGTTCAAAGATCAGGATCGGTCTGTCCGAAGGTAAGGCATATGCAGGCTTTGTGGGATCACAGTCCAGAGGTGAATACACCGGAATGGGAAAAGCGGTTAATCTGGCAGCCAGATTTATGATGAAGGCAGCTTGGGGTGAAGTGAGGTTCGATGCTGCATTGCTCAAGTCGGTTGGTAATGCTTATAGATACAATAGTTTGGGAACTCATAAATACAAGGGTTATCCCCAGGCGATTGAAACTTATAGCTTGCTGGGCAAAAAGTTGGGAGCAGAATACAGCAGTTTCGACAACCGCTTCCTGGGTAGGCAGCTTGAATTGGAAAGGCTTATAGCGTCCTGTGCCGCATTGTTCAAAGGAAGATTTTCCGGGGTCAGTTACCTGTATGGGGCTGCCGGACAGGGTAAATCACGGTTGATCCATGAACTGAAACAGAAACTCAGCAAGGATGTCCGCTTCATCACTTTGCAATCAGACTCCATCCAAAGGATCGCACTCGGACCGTTTCAAGGCTGGATCAGAAGCGAATTCACCAAAGACCTGCAGGCTACGCAGGAAGAAAGGATAACCGAATTCCGCAGCAATTGGGCAAAGCTGATCGAGGCTTTTTCCACGCAACCAGACAGGGATAGCATAACTGGTGAACTGAAGCGTATAGAATCTGCAATCGCCGGACTGATCGGTCTGGAATGGGAAGGCAGCGTTTATTCGCAACTTGAGCCACAAGTTAAAGCGACGGTAACGGGATTTGCCATAAAATCCCTGATAGAGATGCTGGGTAAACTGAAGCCCGTGATCCTGGTTCTGGAGGATTTGCATTGGCTGGATCTGGAATCGGCAGCAATGCTCAAATTGCTCACCCGTAAAGCTTCCGGAATCCCGTTCAAGCTGATCGTAAGTTCCCGGTTGGGGGATGATGGAAGCAAACCTGAGCTGATTCTGGATACTGAAGTAAAAGTTTACCGGATTTATCTGGATGGTCTGAATAGAGCCTCCGTGAGCGATCTGATGGAGGAATTGTTGTCCCGGCCGGTAAGTGAAGAGCTTTTATCTTATGTGCATGCCCGCTCATTGGGAAATCCTTTTATTGCAGCCCAGCTTAGCATTTACCTGTTGGAAACTGGCAGGCTGGAAATATCGGACAACACATATCAGCTTAGGGAACTGGCAGAAGACATGCCGGAAAGTGTCGAGGCTGTTCTGATTGCCAGAATTGACCGCCTGGAAACCGATCTGAAACGCATGGTTCATACTGCCAGCGTGCTGGGTTGTGAGTTTTCCGCCACGATTCTCGAAGCCATGCTGGAATCTCCCCACACCAGAAGTTCCTTTACCCCGGATCTCTTCGATCATAACCTGCGTCTGGGCGAAATTCAGCATATCTGGAATGCGGTTAGCGAACTTAGCTACATTTTCAGCCATAGTCTGTTACGGGATGCAGCCTATGGAATGCAACTGATAAAGCAGATTAGACGTTTGCACCTTTTGGCTGCAGAAGCCATGCAGAGATATTATGCCGATGACAAAGTCTGGTTCAGCAAGATTGCGTTTCATTATGAAAAGGCTGATGCCAAAGGACTGGCTGCTGAATTTTACCTGAAAGCAGGTGCTTTTGAAAAAGAACTGTTCCACTTCACCGCTGCTTTGGATTATTATTGTATTGCCGAAAAACTGATCCTTGAAATAAAAGGAAACAGCCATCAAGACTACGCAAGGTGCTTATCCAGAATCGGCATGGTGCATTGGGGTAAAAGCGAATACGAGCTGGCTCTGTCCTATTTTGAAAGGGCTTTGCTCATTTTCAAAAAGTCAGGCGGAGAAGATAGCTCCGATCTTGCAGATACGTTGCATAATCTTGGGAGTTACTACTATGTAAAAGGCGATTATGGAAAAGCTCTGGAGAACTATCAGAAAGCTCTTTCAATCCAGAGGTTCACCCTGGGGGAAATTCATCCTGATACCGCTTCCAGCCTTAATTGTCTCGGCAATGTTTACAAAGACCAGGGCGACCTGAATAAAGCACAGGAATTGTATGAACAAGCCCTGGCAATCTGGCAGACGCTTTGGGGCGATAAACATCCCCGGATCGCCACTTCCTACAATTGCATCGCAGATGTGTATTGGAACCGGGGTAACTACAAGCAGGCAATGAACTTCTACGAACAGGCACTTAGCATCCGCCAGGAAACCTTAGGCGAAAAACACCCCGAAACTGCAATTGGATATAACTGCATCGGAGATATCTACAGCCAAACAGGACACTTTGACAAAGCAATCGAAAGTTATCAAAAAGCCCTGTCCATTCGTCTTGAGATTCTGGGCAACAGGCATACCCAGACTGCCGACAGCCTGAACAACCTTGGCATTGTTTATGATATTACCGGAGAGTATGATAAGGCGCTTATAAGCTTGGAACAGGCTCTTCAGATCAAACAGGAAATCTTTGGTGATCTGAATGTGGAGGTTGCATCAATTCTGAACAATATTGGAGGTGTTCACGATCATCAGGGAAACTACGACCTGGCTCTGCAACAGCACGAAAAAGCGCTTAAGGTGTGGTTGTCAATGCTGGGCGAGAAATATCCTGAAACTGCTTCCTGCCTGAACAACATTGGCTGCGCGTATGAAAACAAAGGAGAAAATGACAAAGCTCTCGGTTACTATGAGAAAGCTTTGGCAATTTATCTGGAAGTCCTTGGCGAGAAACGCTTCGAGACCTCAACCGCCTTGGTAAACATCGGCTGTATCCATGAGAACAAACGGGACTACCTTATTGCCCTCTCCTACTATAGCCGGGCTTTGGCCATCCGCAAAGAGGTTCTGGGAACTGATCATCCTGCCACTCAACGAACCCAGAACAATATCTCCAGGTTGGAGGAGACCATTGCAGCCAAAGCATAATCAATTCTGCTTTCTTTAGATGGATAAGTAGCTCAAGTTCTTATTTTTAGGCTGGGAGATATCCTTTAAACCAGTTCTTTCTCGATTTTTCGGTAAAGCGGGGTAGGGCTGTCCTGCGTCATCTTACCGCAAAGCTGCTCGGTAAGCTCTTTGGGGAGGGGAAGTTGCTTCAGGTTATTGTCTTTATAGAGTTGGTAGATGTCTTTTGAGTATTTCTCGCAACTGATGCAGGTTTGGGGGATGGCAAAGGCTTTTCGCATCCTTTTATAGATAACGCTAATATCCTCCTCGGCGATGTTTCCGAACGAGATATTCAGGAATTCGCAGGGCTGCACGTCGCCTTTCGCATTCAGATAAATCCGGTCAGTTCCGCCAGCCGTGCAACCAAACGAATCGGGATCTTCTTCGATGATCTGGGCTGAAATCGAGGGATAGTCCTTGTAGGCCGGATCGAGATTGTATTTATTCACCTTGCGCTTGATCATACTGAAGTCTTGGGGGCCATATTCTTCTGCACCGCTTTCCAGCCATCCGCCTGAAGGCTTGGGCTTGATGATTTGCACCAGTGAACCTCCAAAATCCTTTGCCTGCTGCATCACTTTCTCAAAAGTGCCATTACGGAAATCCTCCAGCATCAGGCAGGAATTGAAGGCAACCGCGATGCCCACTTCATGGCAAAGCTTGATGGCGTTTACCATGTTTTGCCAGGCATTTTCGTTTCCCATAAATTCGTTTACCTTTTCCGGATAAGGTGAATGCAGGGAAAACATAATCACGGTAAGGCTGGTTTTCTTAAGCTCCAGAAGCCTCTCTTTGGTGATTCCGTGCCCCGTGGAATTTATCCAGATTTCGGAGCGGTCGTCAATTACCTTGCACACGGCAAGCAGCCTGTCATAGGTTAAAAACGGCTCGCCGCCTTCGATATTGAAAAAGGCAACCCCACTGTCCTGAAGAAACTTCACGGCTGAGAGCAGCTTATCCAGAGCGACGTCCTTACCAAGATCGAAGCGCTGATAGCAATGCGCACAACGATAGGTGCAGGCGGAAGTAACTGAAACCAAAGCCACTACACAAGGCAACTTATGGTCAAAAACGGCAAATTTGTCGCAGGCTGTGTAAAAAGCCCTGGACGGAAAGCCCGGAACATACATATCCAGACGGATGAATCTACCGATTTGCACGAACTTATTGTGGGTCAACTTACTTAAGAATATATTCAGCCGCAACAGAGTCAGGATGAAGCGTCTGGGGCTCTTAACCCGTATAAGCCTGGTGATAAAATGGAGGACAACGAATAGCTTTAGCTTAATGAGAAACAGGGTTTTATGATAGCCATATAGTTTTTCTTTGGTCATGCTGTGCTCCTTTATAGATTGCTCTAAAAATCCGTTTTGCTGATACCAACGGACGGTTCGTCTGATCCCTTCAGGCAAAGGAGTTTTGGCTTCAAAGTCGATAAGCTGCTTCGCCTTTTGGGCTGAAAACTCGATATTGTCGAACATCATATTTACCCGTGATCTGGTTAGTAGTGGAGGTTCTTTTTGCCCCACCAGGGTGGCGACAAGCTCCAGCCAAAATCCTATGGGGTAAACCAGCCACTTGGGTAATAGCTTGGGTGGTTTGAGCCCAGCTTCTTTGCAAAACAGGCAATATATCTCGTTAAGCTTTGCCGGATGGGGATTTCCTACGATGATCCTATTGATACCGCTTAGCTTTTTGCGGTAAGCCAGGAGATAAGCTTCTGCCAGGTCGGCTGCGTAGATTACCTGGAAATAGTTATTAGTGCTGCCCGGAGCAAAGCGCATGCCATCCTGAACCGCTTTAGTATAGGCATAAAAACCGCTGCTGAACTCCCGTTCTCCATATACCCAAGCCGGTTCGAGCACCGTTAGGTTCATCTGGTTTTTTTCTGCGTAAGTACAAGCCTTCTGGGTCAGCAGAGCCTTGGTATCCCGATAATAGTTCATGGCAGAGGGAAAAAGCTTGTCGAGAAAGTAAGAATAGTGGGATTCTGAGGGATTTTCCTCAGTTTTCACTTTTGGGCTATCTTCTTCTCCGTAGGACGAGATGGAACCGGTGATAATCAAATCCTTTATCCCGGTTTGGAGACAGGCTTGTAGCAGATTCATAGTACCGAGCACATTATCACCGTAGAAATCGCTATATTTTCCCCAGTCGGTGGATTTACCGGCAGTGTGGATCACAAAATCCACATCTGAAAGCGCCTGAGAGAGGGAATCCAGGTTTCGAAGCTCACCATAGACCAATTCCACGTTTAGCTGCTTTAGAAAGGAAAGATCAGAAGAAGGGCGCACCAGGCATTTTACCTCAAAAGACTCTTTTTCCTCATTCCTGCGAAAGCAGGAATCTCCTGCAATCAAAGGAGATCCCGGGTCAAGCCCGGGATGAGGGAAGATGGGTTTATCATGGTCAGTTGCGAAAAAGCAGTTTTCATTGTCGGTTAGCGATATGCCTTCCCTTGCAAAAAGCTCTGCAATGTGACTGCCGATAAATCCGCTAGCTCCGGTAAGCAGAACCTTAGCCATGATATTTTCCCAAAAGTAGACCGGCATTATGTCCGCCAAAACCGTAGGAAACACTGGCTGCTTTATCGATGCTCTTGTTTCGCGTTGAGGTTGCCAGATTAAGGTTGGGAAGAGGGTTTTCTACAGGATTGGCATGGACAATACCTGTAGTAATTGACAAAGCTGTAACCGCAGCTTCAATAGCACCGCTTCCGCCAATCGTGTGTCCCAGGATTCCTTTGGTTGAGTTTATAAGTGGCTGCTTGGCTGTATCGCCGAAGAATTCATGAATCAAATGGGCTTCGATCTCATCATTAGTTAAGGTAGCCGTTCCATGGGCGTTAAGATAGTCTAACTTATTATCCCCAATCAAGCTATGGAAAAGAGCCAGAATCTGCTTGCCCTCAGGTTGCATGTGAACGATGTTATAAGCATCGCTATTGGCATGGTAATTCAGGACTTCCGCATAGATTCCGGCATTGCGCCTGAGGGCATGGGACAGCTCTTCCAGCACCAGAATGCAACCGCCCCCTTCGGCAAAGAGGAATCCACTACGGTCAAAGGAAAAGGGTTGCGGATCGCCAGTTTGCGACTTTGTTAAAGCACCCAGAACATCAAAACCTCTGTAGATTATGAAGCTATCATCCTGGAGATTTTCAACTCCGCCGGTAAGTGCAATGTCGCTGTAGCCATCGGCAATTTTTCGGTAGGCTTGTCCTACGCTGTAGGTTCCTGAGGCGCAGGAGGCACTCACCGTGTAGCTTTCCCCCTTTAAGCCAAAGATGATAGAGATCCAGGCAGCAGGTGAATTATTCATCGAGAGGGGAATAACCATGCGGTTGAAGGCAAATCTATTGTTGCTTCGCCCCGGTAAATGGTCTATCCCCAGATGTGCCAGATATGAATGAAAGGCAGTTTCAAAGCCGGTAAAACCAGTGCCAATAAGGGTGGAAATCTCTGTCTCTTCGGCTATTTTGAATGTTCTGTTATCAGCGGTCAGGGTAAATCCCGCATCTTCAAGAGCAAGTTTAGCCCCTACGATTGCGAGTTTATCCTCTGGCTGCAGAAAGTCGTAATAATCAGGAATACCATAGTCGCTCAGGTTAAACTCAGGAAAGGGGATATAGAAGGGAGATTTGGCATTGAATCTATCCTCAGGCACCCTGCTGAGCATTGGCTTTTCGCCGGCAAGCAGTTTTCTCCAAAACTCACTTTTCCCTACGCCCAAAGAGGTTACGGGACCGAGACCAGTTATCACAACCCGTCTTTTCATTGGCTTGCCTTTTTAACCCAGGTGATCATTGCCTGTAGATAATCCCTGATATTATCATAGTCTCTGGCTCTAATAGTATAGTCTGCCAGGTTGTAAGTGATGTTTTCCGATACAACGCTTTGCTGATCGGGCTTGGCTGTGATCTCACCAAGTTCAAGGGCTTCAATATCCAGCTGTTTCAGTTCTGCTTGCAGTGCTTCTCTGTGCTTTTGGCTTACCGTAAAGAGGATTTCGTATTCACCGCATTCTCCCAATAAAAGTAGAAGCTTGGGTAACTGAAGTAGCCTGACAGCTTGTAGAGCTTTTAGGTCGTAATTTGGTTCGCATAAATGGAAACCTGCATTATTCAGTTTGGCGAGAGTATGCAACGCGGCAAAAACCCCATCGCTGGTGTCGATAGCACTGGATGCATATTTTGCAATTATGGGACTAAGTTTCTCGTGGGTTGGGAATTTAACAGCCTGCCCTTCCAATAATCCACAGATGCTTTCATTATCGGCAAAAAGTCTGGAAATTGCCGCCAGATTTCCGGCTCCCACCTTGCCGGTAAGCAAGATCGCATCTCCTGCTTCACAACCTTTACGGTTAACTATCCTGCCAAACGGAACTCCGATTACGGAAGCGGTATATCGCCAGGAATCCGAAATTCCCAGGTCGCCTCCGATAAATGAGACTGAGTAAGTTTTCAGGACAGCGGAAACTCCAAGTGAAAACTGACGGACATATTCTTCATTCCAAGCTTTGGGAACCACCATGGAATGGGCATAAACCATAGGGTTTCCTCCTGTGGCAACAATATCGCTGAGCGCTCCACAGGCTATGTTCCAACCCAGCCCAAAGGGGTCAGATTCGATAAATAGATCTTCCGCGGAAAAATCATCGGTGCTGAAGAGATATTCTTTGCCGTCCAGAAGGACTACTTCCGCATCCACTTCGCCGGATTTGCTTTTCCTTAAGGGAGATTTCGGCATCATCCCATTGATCATGGCGATCAGCTTGTCTTCATGGTTCATCGGTGATCAACTCCAATTTGTCGGTGGCGAGGGATATCTTACAAGGTAAAAAGCCTTGGGGATCGCCGTCAAATTCCACTTCGTTATTACTTTTAGAAGCCGGAACTTCAATTGACCGGGCATAACGTATGGCAAGATAATCCTTGTCGTAACCTGCTTTTCCAGAGTAAACTGCCTGGATGGCAGGGATAACATTGCGCCAGGTCAGGTTTTTCACGCTCAGTAGATACAAACGTTCATCATCGCTGGCCAGATTGTGCTCCACCTTCAGCCCGGAAGCGATAAATCGGGTTTTGCCGATGAAGGTATTGAAGTTGTTCTTGATTGTCAGCTTTTCTCCGTCGCAGATCAGTTCCAGGTCAGAAGCCCTGTATTTACTTAAAGATACCAGGATTGAGCCCAAAGTCCCAAGGCTGTCTCCCAGGTATTTTCGAACCCCGGAATTGGCTCGTTGGGCTACTTTAGCTCCCACCCCGAAACTGGCACAACAGGCGTAATATCCTGTTTTGGGTTTGCCTTTATTATCATGATACTCGATTCTGGCTACCGAGATTTTTTTGCTACAGCCCCTTAGTAATGTTTCCATGGCTAAGGATGGCTGGGTCGGAATCCCGTAACTTTTACAAAAATCCGGGCTGGTGCCGGTGTGAATCACTCCGAATTTAGCCAGTGAGTTCCTTTTACCTTGGGCGTCGTAAAAGCCGTTCAACACCTTGTTTATCGTTCCATCTCCCCCAACCGCCACCACAGTGTCATAGCCTTTTTCATTGGCTGCCAGGGATAAGCTCTGAGCATCTTCCATAGTCGCAGTCAATTTGTAAGTAAAGTCAATCTTATGATGCTTCAGTTCGGTAAAAAGGGTGGGGATGAACTCAGCTGCTCTGTTTTGCCTGGAACCGGGATTGATAACGAAAAAGTATGCCATTTCAGCTTAGCAGCTCAGGCTGCTGCTCCCTGGTTGTTATCAATGTTCTGATTACAGTGTCCATCTGCTCCATACTTAGGTCAAGCCTGGGAATCATTCTGATTACACCTTTGTTCTTTGCAACCGAGGGGTAAACAAAGGGTGTGGTAAGGATCTTTGCCTCAAACAAAGCCATGTAGATACGAAAAGTGATTTCATTGGCACCGCCCAGTAGCGAACAGATATTGGCTTCGCCGGGTAGAATCCTGAAACCATGCTTATCCAGGCTTTCACAGAGGTATCGCTTATTGTCGGAAAGTGCCATGACCATCTCTGCTCCACTACGTTCGACTATTTCCAGAGCCTTGATCGTTCCCGCGATCAGGGTTGGCGGGATGGCGGTGGAATATAACAAGCCCTGGGACGAATACCTTAAAAACTCGATTATAACATAGCTGCTGCAAACAAAACCGCCAGAAATTCCCAATGCTTTTCCGGTGGAAGCGGTGTAAATGCCGGCATAATTCTCAATGTGTTTTTCTTCCAGGATTCCTTTTCCTGTCTTGCCGATCACTCCGATCCCATGAGAGTCGTCGATAATCGGAACCACTTCGTTGTTCAATGCGATCCGGTAAATCTCATCAAAGGGTGCAATGCTGCCTTCAGTGGAAAACACGGATTCCGTTGCCACAAACCTATTTCTGAAACCTGCGGTTTTGCCGATCAACTCTGATAAATGCTCTGGGTCGTTGTGTTTAAAGGGTTTAATTTTGCAACCGCTCGCTTTAATCCCTTCAATTATCGAGGAATGGGCATTACGATCCACAAAAACCACATCCGTTGGCTTTACCAAAGCCCGGATTGCCGACACATTTGCCTGATAGCAGGAAGGATAAAGAATCGCATCCTCCATCCCTAGGAATCTGGAAATATATTCGGTAGCCTCTTGATAGACATCCACTTTCCCACAGGCAACCGGGGTTCCACACATGGAAGCTCCATATTTATCCAGCGCTTCCTTCATGGCTGCAATCACTTCAGGGTGATTAGCCAGGGCTAAGTAGTTATTCGAAGCCAGGTTAAGGTAGTTCTTACCATTTATTCTGATATAGAGTTCAGGCCCTGAGTCGATTTTCTGGTAATAGGGATTGCAGTTCAACCTCTTTACCAGCTTATCTTCTTCTGCCAGTTCAAAGGGGAATTTAGGATCGAATTTCATCAACGCCATACTTTGCGGTCAGCAGGCTAACTATCTCTCGGGGCGTGTTAACCGCCTTGAAGTCATCTTCGTCCAGGGCGATCCCATATTCATCGTCAAGCTCGTTCATGATCATCAGTGCATCGAAGGAATCAATGTCGAGCTCTTTGCGCAGGTCTGTATTTTCGTCTATCTCCCTCTCAGAATTGATGGTTTTCCTGATGATGGCGATAATTCTTTCCAGCGTAACCGTTTGAACCTCCTATTGTTGCTTGTAACACCGGGTTGGATGGTTCGAATCGCACATAATGGCGCACACATTACAATTCACACACTTGGAAATATAGCCGGTTTCCCTGCATAACCTATTTATAAAATCCGGCTCGCAAAGCAGGGGTCTGCACAGACTTATGTAATCTGTTTCTCCTCTTTCCAGAGCATTTACGATATCTTTTCCCCTGCGAAATCCGCCTACGCAGATGATCGGGATATCTGTCCGTTGTTTGGCGAGTACCGCATAGCGCAGATTGTAGTTTTCTGTAAAGCCCTTAATTCTGCTTTTCAAGACAGGCAGGATACCCCATTTCCAGACCAGCTTGTTTAGCTTGTTATCTGTTTGGTATCTGAAATTATGTCTAAGGATGGCATCTGTAGGGATTGACGAACCCCTGAAGATGTTCAGCGCATTCTCCATGGTGCCATAGCTGATCTCGATGGCGGATACCCTTTCCCTGTTTAAAAGCTCAATCAGCGCAATGAAGTTTTTCATAGAGAAGGGCTTAGGCAGATCGTCCGTGGCACTTACTTTCACCAGAATTGGGTAGTTTTCACCGCATTTATCTTTAATCGCGGCAATCACTTTACTAAGGAAAAGCTCGCAAATTCCGGTGTCAGGATTAAGCCCATATTCATCAGTCCGGTTATTGATATGGGGATGCAAGAACTGGTGCAGCAGATAGCCATGGGCAGCATGGATCTGGATTCCATCGAAACCGGCAAGTTTCGCACGTAATGCAGCGAGGGCATAGGACTCGATGATCTTCTCAATCTGGTGGGCCGAAAGCATTTTTGGCTTGCTTTGGAAGTAGGGTGATCGCTTATCCGAAGCGCTAACCACCTGCTTTCCGGTTACTTTGGTAGAGGTCTGCCGTCCGGCATGCGAGATTTGCAGATAGATTTTACTTCCATACTGATGAACCGACTCCGTAACTTTCTGATAGTATGGGATTAAGCTGTTATCATCAATACCCGATTGACCGGGCTGAACCATTTTACCTTCTTGGGAAACGAAAGTGCAGCCGGTGATGATGTTCTGAACCCCATTTTGCGCCAACCCACGGTATAAGGCAAGATAATCCTCAGTGGGAATCCCTTTTTCATCCGCCATTCCTTCAAAGGTAGCCGATCTGAACAGCCTGCTTCCGATTTCAGATGAAAAGCTCATGTTTCTTTATACCTGTCCCCTTTTTCCTCATTCCTGCTCCCTCTTCCCTCATTCCTGCGAAAGCAGGAATCTCGCGCAACTAAAGGAGATTCCGGGTCAAGCCCGGAATGAGGACAGGTATTCCTGCTCCCTTGATCCTCATTCCTGCGAAAGCAGGAATCTCCCGCAACTAAAGGAGATTCCGGGTCAAGCCCGGAATGAGGTGCGGCTATCTTGTTCAGTGGTGAAAATGCATATCTCATTGTCTATCTCCTCGAGAGCATTCATCACGATTTACTGTTGCGATACATGTGAAACAGCAAGCCCACGAAAATATAGGACAGAATGAAGAGCACCAAAGCAAGATGCGGGTTAAACAGCGCAACAAAGGCTGCCTGTCCGCAGGTACAGGCACGGAAATTGGCTTCCAGAGAGTAATATGTCCTTTCGCCGATGGGGTTTTTGAAATAGAGCCAGCCGGTTTGGATCTCCAGAAAAAGGGTGAGGATGCCCAACAGGATGAAGGTGCTGTTCAGGGCTGCGTCTATCTGGCTGGTGGAATATAGCACAACGAAAAGAATCGCCGGCAGGAAAGCTGATACTATCGAGATATAGCGGGAGCGGCGAAGACCGTATTTCACGATAATAGTATTTTTCCCGGCACGCCTGTCTCCCTTGTAGTCTTTAAAATAAGTGTAAAAGGTCATCAGTCCGTTCATCAGCCAGACCATGGCGATCACTGAAAGCCGGCTTTTGGTGAAATACGGTGCCTGGGTGGGACCCGCAGCCAAAAAGCCGTAAGCGCTGCACATCGAGATCATCAGTCCAAACACGATGTTTCCCAAAATCCCGCGGGATTTGGAGTATTCATAAATCACGTTCAGCAACACACCCAGGATGAGGGGGATAAGAGCTATCTTTTCCAGGAAAAACCAGGTGATGAGGAGAACTATCAGCATCAGGACCGACGAAACCAAAAGGGCTGTTTTATGGTTCAGTTCGCCGGTTACCATTGGTCTCTGGGGTGCATTGATCCGGTCTTCCTTCAAGCCCAGAAAGTCATTAACGATCTGATTCACCCCCCAGCTAAGGAAGAGAATCGTGATAATCACTATTTGCCGGGGGATGGAAGGCATAATCTCCACCGTGCGGTAATCGGTTGCAATGTGTTGGTAAAAGGCAAAGCCCAGCCAGCCTGCAATGCCGGTTACGAAAGAATAGTATAAGCGCATGGACTTGACGTAGAGTCTTAAAAATTTCAGCATCTTACCTTCATGCCATTATTTTAATCAGCTTACCAATTGTTTCCGGACTTGGCCGGATATTGGCATGGAAAGGTAGCTTAAGCGAGTTTGCTTTGTTGTCAATAAAAATAATTACCGCGGCATCGCTTTGGCTTGCTCCAGATGTGATCATTGATCCACAGCCAGGAAAGCGCTATCCCATATTAGCACAAAATAAGGAAGCATAAGGATGCAACCAGAATTTGGAGTTGACAGAATTTGATAATGCATATACTTGTAAAAAATTAGAAATGTGGTGGAGTCAGCCACTGTTTCAAGTATCTATGTTTAGAAAGCTATGAGGACACATTGATCGATCTGTTTCTAAAAAAGCGAGCCTATTAGAGATAAAACCATTGCCGGCAATGCTACACTCCAAGAGGGTTATTTGCTGCATTACATGCTGGATATTGAGGAAGAATTCATGAAACGGATGTGGGACAACCAGGGGATATAAGATGGCAAAGGATATACTTCCTGTAAAAAGTGAATTCTTGCTATACCAAAGCAAGGATGGCAAGACAAAGCTACAGACCAGGATATTTAACGAAAGTGTCTGGCTGTCTCTAAAAGAGCTGTCGGAGCTGTTTGATATAGACAAATCAGGTATAAGCAGGCATCTCAAGAATATCTTTGAATCCGGCGAATTGAGCAGGGATGCAGTTGTTGCTTTTTTTGCAATAACTGCAAGTGACGGGAAAACATATAATGTAGAGCACTTCAATCTGGATGCAATTATCTCCGTTGGTTATAGAGTCAATAGCATTATCGGTACCCATTTCCGTCAATGGGCTACTGGGAGATTGCGAGAGTACATTGTCAAAGGCTTTGCTTTGGATGATGAGCGTTTGAAGCAGTCTGGTGGTGGAAGCTACTTTGATGAATTGCTTGCCCGTATCAGGGATATCCGATCTTCTGAAAAGGTATTCTGGCGCAAGGTGCTGGATATCTATGCCACCAGCATTGATTATGATCCCCGGGCAGAGGTCTCAAAAGAGTTCTTTAGGGTCATCCAAAACAAGATGCACTGGGCAAGTCATGGTCATACTGCTGCAGAGATTGTGTTTCAGAGAGCTGACTCTACCAAAGTGAACATGGGTCTTACCAGTTGGTCTGGTGACACTCCCCGCAAATCTGATTCTGAAATTGCCAAGAATTATTTGAACGAATCAGAGCTCGAGATATTAAATCGCATTGTTACCCTATACCTTGATTTTGCAGAGTTGCAGGCTTTGGATCGCAAACCTATGCACATGAAGGATTGGGTTGTGAAGCTGGATGAGTTTCTTAAGCTGAGCGGAAGGGACATTCTGGAACATGCAGGCAAGGTAGCTCATGGTGATGCTCTGCAAAAAGCACGTTTGGAATATGATATATGGCACAAGGAGCAGCTTGAGAAGCCAGGTGAAGTAGAGAAACACTTTGTGGAAGCAGTGAAAGAAGTGAAACAGCTTGAGAGGAAAGCTTCCAAAGGCAAAAAATAATGGCACGTAAAGCTGCATAACAGAAACAGGTCAGATTATTTCAGTAGTTGTCCTGCATTTCTATTGAAACGGAGGGTAGGGGGTATGCAATCCAGAAGCGCTTATCTGATCTGAGTCTTGTTCTTTTCTAATCTTCCTTTCTCCCCTCCGGTTAATCTGGCGTTATCGACCCGAATCCCTCCCGAATGGGATAAGGGAGGCTATCGGGTGGCATACCGGTGGCTATCAGGTGGCGAGGAAGGAGGCTGGATCAGCTTCCCTTGCGGGTGTAGGTTTGCAAGCCATGCTTAACGATTCGCCGATACAGCGTTGCTTCCGACATATTTAGGAATCTGGCTGCGTCTTTTTGCTTACCTTTTGCTTTGATCAGGGCTTTGATGATCTGGTTTGCTTCGTCTGCGGGCTCGCTATTCTGGGTGTCCAAATCAGGATTGAATTGGAATGGATTTACGCTTCGGAGTAACTGCGCATCCCAATGCAGGCTGTTGCTGAGAATAAAAAGCCGTTCCACCATGTTCTTCAGTTCACGGGCATTCCCGGGGAAGCTGTATTGATAAAGCATCTGCAGTAAACTGCGATCAACCTGGGGTTTGGGTTTGTTCAGCTCTCTGGCGTAAAAATCCAGATAGTGGCTGAATATTGGCTCGATATCTTCAGGTCTCTCACGCAGGGGAGGGATAATTATCTCAATTGTATTCAGACGGTGATACAGATCCAGCCGGAATTTATTGTCGGCAAGACATTCCCGCAAGTCCTGATTTGTAGCCGAGATTATTCTGCTGTCAAAGGGAATCTCTTTGCTGCTGCCCACCGGAACGATTTTCCTGGATTCCAGGGCCCGGAGTAGTTTGCTCTGCTGAATAAATGGCATCTCGGTAATCTCATCCAGAAACAAGGTTCCTTTATCGGCCTGTAAAAAGAAGCCTTTGGCAGGAAGATTTGCCCCAGTGAAAGCTCCCTTGGTATGGCCAAAAAGCTCACTTTCGATCAAAGAGGCAGTGATGGCGCTCACATTAACCGGAATGAAAGCTCCGTGCCTTCTCAGGCTGTTCTTATGGATTATCTGGGCGATAACTTCTTTACCGGTTCCGGATTCACCGCTGATCATCACACTGGTGTTTTGGTGCTGAGCTGCAAGCAGGGCAGAATTAAGGACATTCTGCCAGGCTTTGCTTCTGCCGATGAAGCCATAGCTAACTGAGATGGATGCTTTTGGCTGGGGCGTAACTTCTGGGGAAACTCTCAGACTAACGCAATCGGACTCACGCTCGGTTTGTTTGATCATTATCTCATTGATATAATTATCGGTTACATTGTCCAGCCTACGATTAATCTCATAGGCTTTTTTGAAGTCATTCTGCCTGGCATACAGCTGTGCCAGAGACCTGTTTACCCAAATCAACTGGTGATTATCCCGGTTTTTTTTGTAAAAACTGATGGCTCGTTTCAAAATTTCTCGGGCTTCCTCGAAAGCTCCGGTATCTACTAACAGGTTGGTTTTGTTCACTTCAATCTGGATCTGTTCCTTTTCAAAGCCGTTCTCTTTGGCGATGGCGATTGCCTTGTCTATGTATGCCAAAGATAAGTCTTTCTGATTTAGAAACCAATAACACATCGAATAGTTATTGTATAGATCGAGAAAAAGCTTAGGGGGTTTGTTGTCCATGGTGGCAGCAATTTCCATGCATTTATCAAAAAATCCGAGGGCTTCCTCAAACTCTTCGGTTTTAATCTTCAGGTTTCCCAGGCTGAAGTAAACGAGGATGATCTGTTTTTCATTTTCCAACCTTTTGGAAAGCTCCAGTCCCGCCAGCAGGACCTTTTCTGCTTTAGCAAAATCAGCCATGGAGCCATAAACTGTCCCCAGGTTGCTGAGCAAAGTCAACTGTAAAATTGGATTATCAAGCGTTTGAGAGTGTTTTTGTGCCTGTTCCAAATATTTGGCTGCCAGATCCCACTTGTGCATATCCACATACAAAGAAGATACCTGCATCAAGGCTGTGGTTGTGGTAAACGACATGGGGACCCGCTTCAGCAGATCAAGCAGCTTTTTGATCTCTTCCAGTGCTTTGGCAAATTGCGTAGTCTGGCGTAGGTAAATGAGATAATGAGTTAGGGCAAAAATAGATAAAGTAAGGTCTTCAGACTGCTGGGCATATTCCATGGCTATTTCCAGATATGGCCCCAAAGATAAGCTATAATTAATCTGAGAATAACAGAAATTCTGGAGGACATTGCACTTAACCAACAGGTAATAGTCCTGGTCGGGAATTGCCTGACTGATAATTTCTGCGACAAGATCCGAAGCTTCCTGAAATCGTTTCATCGTAGATAGCGATTTTGCCTCGAAAAACCTGAGCCGGTTCTTTTCAAGGTGGGAGAGTTCGTCCTCAGAAACTGACTTGATCTGCTCAATTGCCTGAACAGGATTTGCTTCAGAGAGCATGTCCAGTGCATTTAGAAGCTGTTCAAATTGATTGGCTTGCATTTATACTCCATATTGCGTTCAATATAATCTAACCTCAACACCTATATTGATTTCAAGGGTAAATATATCGATATTCATACAAGCCGTTTCTGTCAAGACATTTGATGAATCGTGTTATTTGCGGAATCTGCAAAACAACAAAAAAGCCCCACAAGAGTGAGGCTTTGGATCTATGCTTGTTTTGAAGGGGGCTGGTTGAGCTACTTGATTAGGGTCATTTTGTAGAATGAATTGGCGCTACCTGCTTGCATTCTGGCTAAGTATATGCCAGTTGCGCAGTTATTTCCGTTGTTATCTTTCCCATCCCAATTGATCCGATAACTTCCACTTTCTTTGGTGGCCTTAACCAGTGTCCTGATGAGCTGTCCTTTCTGGTTGTAAATGCCGATTGTAACATCTTCAGCGTTTTTCAGCTGGTAGGCTATGGCAGTGTTGGGTGAGAATGGATTGGGGAAAACGTTCACGATTCCGGTTCTGCCTTCAATAATCGGCGGAGTTACATCCTGTCCCCCGCCGCCTGTGGTAACGCTTACTGGACCGTAGAAACTGCTGCTGTTGTCCAGTTCTGTGGATTCGACCCAGTAGTAGTAGGTGGAGTTTGGTTCAAATTCACTGTCTGCGAACTGGTATGTATGCTGGGTGGAGGTGTTTGTGCCTTCAATGAAGCTTGCATTAAGCTTTAAGGCATGGGTGATTTCGGAATCATCTGAACGATAGACATTGAACCCCAGGATGTTGGTTTCCGATTCGGTAGTCCATTGCAGGTTGATCAGGGTTTGCGACATGGCTGTTGCAGTGAAAGAAGACATGGTTACAGGCAAGGTTCCATCGCCAGGATGGGAAAACGAAAAGTCATCAATGCAAGATACGCGGTGACCGTCTATGCCAAAATAGGGGTATATCATCCCATCATCTATTGTTGTATTGGTAAAGAAATAAGTGCCTGTTTTAGTTATTGATCCTAAAACTCCAGTGGAATTGGTCTGATATAGCTTGTAGTTTGCTGCATATGCATCACTGCCACGAGGGGTAAGCGTGAAAAGCAGATAATACCACGATAGTGCGATATCTGGGGAGTAGGTTCCATCGACTTCATTACTGTTATTGAAAAATGAATATCCGCTACTATAGAACTGAAATCCTATGGCAGGGACATTAGTGATATGACACTTATTTCCACTTACATTTGTCGCTGCTGAAGAAAAACCCACGGAAGCATAACCTCCATTAGCTGCGCTATATATGTAAGCGCCTATCGTAATCGGTTCATCTATCGCACCGATATGAAATCCTGTTTTGTGGGTTATGATTCTGGTATCGCCCATACCCAACGAAGGCAAATCCACTGATCCGGTCCCATTAATCCCATTGTCGGCTACATTAACTACATTTGCAATGTCGGGATTGTTGAAATAGTTATTTAAATCGCTGGTGTTGTTGAAATCATACGATACGGTTACCGCACTTAGGTAAGTTGCTGCAAGTAGCATAAACAGGCTGATTACGGTTGTTCTTTTCATTATTTCTCCTTTGCTTTTCTTTTTTTCGAGGTCTGTTTAATGGCTTTAGCCTGCTCGATTTTGAGTTTGGCCAAAACTGATTCTTTACTTTCGAAGGTGAAGGGCTGCATGATGTTCTGGAACGTTCCATCCTCATGCTTGATGGTGAAACCCATAAGCCCGTTACCGTGTGAATCATGAGACTCGATAATAGGGCTTACTGCATCTCGATCTATCTTTATTTTGCTTTTCATGTTTGTTGATTAAGAAAGATCAGTACCAAACTACAGGGAAAGCATGGTTGTTCCAAAAGATTGTTAATAATGAAGTTATGGCGTAGTAGTAAAATCGTGATTGGGCAATTATTTCAAAACTGGGCTGAAAACAGCTGAAAGTGAAATTTCACCTGAAGCTTTTCTATCTTTGAGGATAGAGTTTCAGGTAGTTTGCATCGCAGGTGCCCCGTTATCACCCTTCACTGCTCAATCCAACGATCTCGCAGGCAAGCCCTCCGGCTTTTATCATAGTGGCAAAGTAATGATACT
>CAZNGW010000052.1:0-19122 GCA_964572925.1 uncultured Candidatus Cloacimonas sp.
GAAGACCCTGTTTCCTCATTCCTGCGAAAGCAGGAATCTCCTAAAACATCGTTCATCCTTCTTCCCTCATTCCTGCGAAAGCAGGAATCTCCTAAAACATCGTTCACCCTTCTTCCCTCATTCCTGCGAAAGCAGGAATCTCCTACAATAAAAGGAGATCCCGGGTCAAGCCCGGGATGAGGAGAAAAGGGCTTTTCATTGTCAGTTGCAAAGCTGCAGATTTCATTTCTATTAAATAGAGTGCCTTTTGCACAAGGTATTCCAGCCATCACCAAGGCGAGCTTTTGGGTGTATTTATGCCGGAAATTCGGAATTTTTTCCGCGGGTATAAAGATCAAACTCAACCTTTTTGCCACTTCTGCCTGCCAGGCAAGCGTTCGGTCAACCGGAGTGGGCACTATGCCAGCAGCCATGTGTTCTAAGCCGAACTTGACCACCTCATCCACATCACCATCTTCACACACAAGGCTTGCATCGGCAATTTCAAAACCGGGCTGTTCAGCGTTTGTTCCCACCACTAAAGCTCTATGACCCTTTCTTTGGATGGCTTTGATCATGCCCAGACAGGATTCTGCAGCTCCGATCACCAGGATGTTTTTTGTGTCAAATCCGCTCAAGCGAACACCTTTTTCACCGCTTTACAGACGAGTTGTCTTTCATCCAAACTCAAGGAAGGATAGAGTGGTAAGCGTAACAAGCGGTTAAAGAAAGCCACAGCTCCGGGAAAATCTGCATCGCTGCCGTAGGATTTATAAAAGCTATTCTGATGCAAAGGATTGTAATGCACATTTGCAAAAATCCCTTCAGCACGCAGAGCATCCATTATCCAGAATTTGTGTTCGGGTGGAACCAAAATCCCGAAAATATGCCAGTTGGGCTGTGAACCCTCGGTATTATGGATAAAGTCCAAGCCTTCAATGCCGGAAAGCTCATCCAGATAGAACTCTGCAATTTCCCTGCGTTTGTAGTTCACTTCCTCGATTTTTCTTAACTGGCTAAGCCCCAATGCACCCAGAAGGTTGGATTGGACATAGGAACTGCCGATATCCACATACTCATAGAATCCTCGAGTGATGTTTCCGGTGATAAAGCTGTGCTTGTTGGTTCCTTTTTCCCGTAGAATTCTTATCTTTGCCGCCAGTTCGTCATCATCGGTGGTCAGCGCACCGCCTTCACCAGTGGTAATGTTCTTTGTCCCGTGAAAGCTAAAGGTGGATACATCAGCCAGAGAACCGGTTTTTTTGCCTTTATAAACCGAGCCCAGGGACTGTGCCGTGTCATGAACCACGTAAAGGCCGTGTTTTTTGGCAATCCTATTTACTTCATCCATATCCGCAGGATTACCGGTATAGTCAACTGGAGCGATCGCCACGGTTTTCGGGTTTATATACGACTCCAGCTTGTTGCAATCTATGTTTCCATTATCAGCATGCACGTCGCAAAGCACTACTTTCAGGTTATTATACAATGCGCCCAAAGCTGTGGAAGTATATGTAAAGCAAGGAACTATCACTTCTGAGCCGGCAGGAAAATCCTTAGCCCGGAATGCCAATTCCAAAGCTGAAGTGGCAGAATTCAGAAAAAGTACGTGCTTTACACCAATATACTCTGCCAAAGCTTGTTCAAATTGCCGGCAGGCAGGTCCGTCACCAGAGATAAACGTGCTGTCAAAGGCAGTTAAAATAGCCTGTTTGTCAGCTGCATCCAGATATGGTTTGTGGATTGGAATAGTTTCTCTGGAAACGGGATTCCCCCCATTTATTGCTAGTTTTGGGTTGTCAATATTAATCATTTATTCCTCATGAAAGTAATGAAGTAACAGAGTAATGAAGTGATGATGTGGCTATGATCAGTTTCATTTCTTTTCATCTTTCAGATATTTTATAAGTCCCGATATCTGCGATCTGATCAGTTTCATTAAGCTGCTCAAGTCATCGTTTTCTTGTTCACTTATAAACTCAAGTCTCTGAGAGATTAGCATTTGAGTTTCTAGTTCTGCCAGACTGCCTAGCGCAACATAGAGAAACTGGATAAACTCACGATCATGGTTTCTGCCAGCTCCTTCAGCAATGTTTGAGGGGATTGACACAGCAGCTCTTCTGATCTGAGATACTATTCCATACAATTCATCTTTGGGGTATTTTTTTGTTACCTTATATACAGAAACCACAAGCTCTATGCTATTCTTCCAAACTTCCAAGTCCTTATGTGTCTTCATAACACCTCCCTTTTTTTCACCTCATCACTTCTTCACTTCATCACATCATCACTTTTTTACTTCACAATGTCTCTATCTTGTAATATCGGAACTTTACAAGGCCACTTTATTCCAAGATCTGCGTCATTCCAGGCAACCGTCTGTTGTTCATTGGCATCAATATACTCACCTGAATAGGCAAGCTTATAGTGGAATACTGCCTGTTCGCTAAGCACATAGTAGCCATTCACAAAGCCCGGAGGAATCAGCACCTGACTGTATTCATCAGCCTTTAATTCGAATGATTCCCATTTCTTGTAGGTGGCGGATTGGGGACGCATATCCACAACAACTTCATATAGCTCACCCCAAACGCAGGAAACCAGTTTCCAGGTTTTGCTGTCACCATGCAATCCACGCAACACGTTATATCTGGAAGTGGCGAATTTATCATGGATAAATTTCAGTCCCGAAGGCAAAATATCTTTGTAAGTATCATCATTATAAGTGGTATAGATGTTTCCGCGCAGGTCTTTGCTGATCGATGGTTTGATGATTAATACGTCTGGCAGAACTGCTGATCGGGTAAGCTCGTAATCTTTATAACTCATAACTTATCCTTATTGCACATCTTCCATGCTTAGTCCGGAGCCAAATCCGCCTTGTTTCAGGTAATCGTTTTTTCGGGTAAGCTTCAGGTCACTTGCCATCATTTCGCTGATCAGCATATCCAGGTCATACTTGCACTGCCAACCCAGCTTTGCCCTTGCTTTGGAGGCATCGCCGATTAGCAGTTCCACCTCGGTGGGGCGAAAGTAAAAAGGATCCACCTCCACGATGCATTGTCCGGTCTGCAAGTGCTTCTGTTTTGCGTTAATCCTGCCTTCGAAAAGAGCCGAGTCTATGGAATCAATAATTCCTTTTTCTTCCGATCCCTGACCCTCAAAGCAAATCCCAAGCCCTATGTAAGCACAGCATTTGCTAATAAAATCCTTTACCGAAGCCATTTTCCCGGTGGCGATCACATAATCGTCCGGTGTATCTTGCTGTAGCATAAGCCACATCGCGTTCACATAGTCCCTGGCATGTCCCCAGTCCCTTTGTGCATTCAGGTTCCCCAGAAACAGCTTTTTTTGCAGTCCCAAGGCGATATTGGCAATGGCGCGGGTAATCTTGCGGGTAACGAAGGTTTCACCCCGCACAGGTGACTCGTGATTGAACAAGATTCCGTTGCTGGCATGCATCTTATATGCCTCGCGGTAGTTCACCACTATCCAATATCCATACAGCTTTGCCACCGCATAAGGCGATCGAGGGTAGAACGGAGTTTTTTCGTTTTGGGGGATACTCTGCACTTTGCCATACAGCTCTGAAGTGGAAGCCTGGTAAAAGCGCGTCTTTTGCTCCAGACCCAAAATCCTGATGCCTTCCAGCAGTCTCAGAGTTCCCAATCCGTCAGCATTTGCGGTATATTCTGGACTATCAAAACTCACCTTCACATGGCTTTGGGCAGCCAGATTATAGATCTCGTCCGGCTCGAACTCTTTGATCAACCTGATCAGGTTGGAAGAATCCGTCATATCCACGTAACTATAGTCAAATTGCTTTCCGGATTCACGTTCCGGACTGAACAGGTGATCGATGCGAGCAGTATTGAAAAGGGAGGCCCGGCGCTTCAAACCAATTACTTTGTAGCCTTTTCCAAGCAGCAATTCAGCCAGATAAGCGCCATCTTGCCCGGTTACCCCGGTAATCAATGCGGTTTTCATAATATCTTATATCCCATAGCGTTGTAGAAAATAACAAGAGCTTTCCTGCTATTCCCTACAAAGTTTTCATGTAACTTCAGACTATTCAGAATCCAATATCTGAATCAAGTATAGCAGTCAAGCACAATGTTCCTGCCTACTTATCCCGCACAAACCACCCTCAACCCACCCTCATTCCACTCTCTTCAGATGAGGGAGGGTTGAGCGTGGATAGTGCGTGAGCAGTGCGTTACCTGCGATGAAGGATCTTGATGATCTCTGCCATGATGCTAACGGCTATCTCGTAAGGGGTTTGCGAGCCGATTGGCAGACCGATGGGAGCATGGCAGGCTTTAAGTTCTTCGTCTGTAAAACCTTTTTGTTTCAGGATAGCGAGTGTTTGAGCCACTTTTTGTTTGCTACCTATCATTCCGAGGTAGTTCAGAGGTTTGCGGATACATTGCTCCAGCACTTCCTTGTCGTGCAGATGTCCGTGCGTCATTATCACCACCCAGCTTTGTGGAGAAAAATCCACAACCTCACCAAGATCGCCATAGTCATGGAGAATCGCTATATGGCAGTTCTCACTCAAATCCGCAGATATCACTTGCGGTCGGTTGTCGATCAGGGAAACGTGAAAGCCAGTCAGCTTGGCCAGGTGTCCCAACGCCCTGCCACAATGGCCAGCCCCGATAATGAATAGTGAATTGCCACGGTGCAAGGGTTCGACAAACACCTTTACCTGGCCACCACAGATCATGGATGTTTGAAAATCCGCCTTCGGGGCATCCTGAGTCAATGAAAAACTGAGCATTTGCGGTTGCGAAGGACGGGTTTCCCTAACCAGCTCGATCACTTTGTGTTCCAGCTCTCCTCCTCCCAGGTTGCCAAACAGGATATCGGATATGCCAATGGCAAGTTTCATTCCGCTTTTGGCAGGGGTAGACCCATCGCTTTCCACTACTGAAGCTTGCCACAAGGCAGTATTGTTGCTCAGCAATTCTTTGATCTTTCCGAAATACTCAAGGTTATCCATCTTCAGGCTCCAAACATGATGTTATACAGAGTGATAGCTGCCGCCACTCCTACATTCAGGCTGTTCTTCCAACCCAATTGAGGCAAGCTGAGATAGGCATCGCATAAGGGCAGCAGTTTGGGTTCGATGCCCAGACTTTCGTTTCCAATGAGTAAAGCCAGAGGCAACTCGTAGCTTGCTGCAAACACACTCTGCGCCTCAGCAAGGGTTTCCAAAGCATAGATCTTGTAGTTCAAGTCGCGACAGTATTTGATGGCCTCTTCGGTTGTGGAAAAATATTCCCAGGGAACCAAAACCTGAGTTCCCATCGCAGTTTTTTCCATGTTGCCATGCTCCGGAGTTGGACAGATTCCACATAAGAGGATTTTTCCAATGCCCAGGCATTCAGCAGTCCGAAACAGAGAGCCGACATTAAAAACCGAACGTAGATTGTCACAAATCACCGTTATTTTTGAAGCTTTCTTTCTGAGTTGAGGATCTGGAACCTGATGTCCATCCCCGGTTCGGATCGCCAGTTGGCTGTCCTTACGCAAGGCACCCTCATGGTAGAAATAGAGTTTGTTCAATATCTGATGCGGACTTAGCCCCTGGCGCAGTTCACGCAGAAAGACCTGCAATTTTGCCGGCCCTGGCTCTGAGAGCAGCTCTCGGAGTTCTAAAATGTGTGCCATGATCCTGCCGCTTTCGTAGTGGTCGGCAAGACTGCCTTCCAAGGCTTTGATTAGCTTATCGAGAGCTTTGATTTGCTGTTCCGGCGAGAAGGAAAGGAATTTGGCTTTTGAGTAGAATAATGGTTTGGTCATAATATACACTCCTCATCCCGGACTTGATCCGGGATCTCCTTTTGTCGCAGGAGATTTCTGCCCTTCCTTTCCAAGAGATTCCTGCTTTCGCAGGAATGAAGAAAAGGGGTGCAGGAATGAGGAAAAGGGGTGCAGGAATGAGGTAATAGGTGCAAGAAGGAAGTGAACCCGCTCATAGCTTGTATCTCTTCAGCAGTTCAGCTGCTGTAAGCAGATTTTCGCAAATGAAGTCAGGTTGAAGGGATTGCGTTTCCAGACTTTCTGCAAAGTCCTTTTGTCCGTTCCCGGTTAACAGAAGAATTGTTTTAAGCCCTGCCTTCGAACCAAACTGGATGTCCGTTTCCCGGTCACCAATCATGAAAGAGCGTCCAGGATCAAAGTTAAACTC
Source organism: uncultured Candidatus Cloacimonas sp. (assembly GCA_964572925.1). Classification (GTDB taxonomy): domain Bacteria; phylum Cloacimonadota; class Cloacimonadia; order Cloacimonadales; family Cloacimonadaceae; genus Cloacimonas. Next base: position 6,173 of record CAZNGW010000052.1, read on the forward strand.
TGCTTTGGCCTTTTTGAACATCCCGATCCCCGGTTTGCGGTCTTCATGATCTACATTGTATGGCGCAACTATCCCGGTTTTGAAATAAGGCGAGTAGTAAACTCCATCAAGTTCCACTCCCTCAGCGGAAATCAACCCCCGCATCCTGTCCAGAACCCTTTCCAGGTCTTCCACCTTGAAATATCCTCGGGCTATACCAGACTGGTTGGTAACTACGAACAGCAGGAACCCCAGCTCTTTCAGTATCCTCAAAGCCTTGCCAGTCCAGGGATAAAGATGGTAGAGGTCTGGGTTGCTGATGTAACCGAATTCGTCAGGGCTAAGAACCCCGTCGCGATCAAGAAAAACTGCCCGTTTAATATTGTTTGCTGCCACGTGTTTGTAACCTTAGAGCATCTGGTAAAAGCTTGTTGAACAGCACAATCCTGTAGTCCCAATAATCATTGCGGTAATTGATGGAAATATCCATCTTCCAACAATGCAAATCTCTGGAAAGGGCAAAGGATTGCGCAATCGATGTGCCTGTCTTAAGATTGAGATAATTATTGTAGTTTAGACCCCAATTCTGGGTCAGCTTAAAGCTTACAGCCATTCGCAGGTTGCTGCTTTGCGCATGAAAGATATCCTTTGAGGCATAGAGATCATGGGTGATTGAAAGGCTCCAGTTGTTGCTTTCCGTGCTTTCTTCCAGCATTTCCGCTATTACATTAAGACTGTCTGTCCTGCCAAAGCTGCTGAAACGGGTGTTTTGAGGAGGGTTATAATATTTTCTGTATGGTGCAGAACCGCCAATTGCCACACTTTGGCTGAAATACTGATTGTTCAGATTCAGGCTCTGCCAGTTCACCTTGTAAGGATCTTGTGAAAAGCTGAATTGCGTAGCATAAGACATTCTCAAACCACCCAGCTTGAAAGCACCATTATTTAAACTTAAGTCTCCCAAGGACAGGCCATCCGGCTTTAAAGCCAGGGTATGCGATAAACTGGTAAATGGATGTTCTTTGTTAATCAGATTAGCCGAAATTCCACTATGAAATGACAACAGGTCATTCATCTTCTTTTCAGAACTGCCTTCCCCATATTTGATCTGCCATTTCTGGTCAAGAGCCAGGTTCAGGTTGGCTGCCTTGCCACCATTACGGACTCCTATCCCGCCAAAGCTGTATAAATCGGCATTTTTCTTGCTGTCCGGCTGAAAACTGACTCCTACGACGGGACTAAGAATATGGCGCACGGATTTAATGGGGAATCTATTGAAGTTTTTTATCCCGTAAAGGTTGAATCTGGCATTCATGCTGGCCGAAACATCCGAACCCCTTGCCGGTTTTTTGGCTTTTTTATCCCTGTCCATCCACACTTCGGTGGCATCAAGACCGTTACTAAGATTTAACCAGCCAAACAGCTTATAATTCAACCCCAAGCCAAAACTGTGCTTCAAACCCACATGATGTTCGTTGATAAACGTAAGCCCGGTTGTGTCGGCTGGATCGCTTGTATTATTCCAGATCAGATCGCTCAGGCTGTATTTCTTTTCCTTTAAAAAGCCGGTATGATCAAGATAAGCACTATAACGATAGTTCAGGCTGCTGAGCCAGGAATCGGAAGAAAGCCCGAAAAGCTCTGAAACCGGACGGCTGGAAAGGCTGAAAGAGGCACTTGGTAAACTAAGGGTAGCAGTGTCATTCACCAGGTCCTGAGTGAAATTGCTTCCTGCACTGAGGTATGAAGAACCCATGGGTTTTGAATATGCCAGGCTGGAAGTGAGCCGCTGGGCAAGGCTTTGATCAAGGTCACCGCTGCTTTCCCAGATCCTTTTATTACTAATGAAATTCAGATTGGCGTCCAAAGAGGATTTTTCCGGCAAGTCCTGATGATGCCGTCCCTGAACAGACCAATCGTTATTGGTTCCGCTAAGACTAATCCCATGCCTGAAGGATGCATTCAGATTGCCTGAAAAAGCATAACGCTTGATGTAATCGGTACCAAACTTGGCATTCCATCCGGTTTTTTCCATCAGATCAAGTCCCAGGATAAAATCGGCGTAGTCCTTGTAGGGGTAATAGTAGGCAATGTCGCGAATGCTGATCCCGTCGATGTTATTATAATCCGGAGAAGGGACCAAAAAGCCGGGATAACGTCCCTTTCTGATCGGAACCGTAATAAAGGGAAAATAGAAAATCGGAAAATGGTTCACATACCCTATCACTGGAGTTCCCACAATTTTATCGCTTCGGTAAATCCGTAAACGTTTGCTCCAGAACCAGAAGGAGGGCTCTTCAAGATCGCAGTTTGTGAAACTGCCACCGTCAATGTCATATATATTGGCTGCAATTTTACGCAATTCCCGGCCATTATAATAGCCTTTTTCCACCATGCTGTAACCATTGTCCAGCATGCCGGTCTGGGTGTTTACGTCGTAACGGACATTACTTCCCAATAATAGTTGCTCGCCATCACGCATTCTGGTGGGCCCGAAGCTGAATGCCCTTTCTTTTTTAAGATCAATCAGCAGGGAGTCTGCAATTATTTCTGAATCCTGATAATTGACCACAGGCTGGCCAAAAAGCCTGATCAGATCTTGTTTGTAATCGTAGTAAATGCTGTCGGCAGTGTAAAACAGGGAATCCAGAACCGTTTTTTCGGTCTGTAGGCTGTCCGGGTTTGCCTGGGATAGAGAATCGGGCATGGCAAGGCCTTCTGCAAGCTTTTGGGCAATTGCAGGAAAGCTGATAAACAGCAAAAAAGCCAGTGCGAACAGCTTAAAAACAGTCGGATTTCTCATTAACAAAGCATTAATTTACAACTCCGTCCTGCTGTCAAGGACAGGAATTGCTTTGCATATTCAGCGTGTGTTTTCAGATTGCATTGGGTATCTATTCTACGTGGCAGTCCTTGCCTTTAGGGTAAAATTCGTTAGCTTTTTAAAATAAACCCTCTAATCTGGAGTAACGATGAAAATTATCAACAGGAATATCCTTTGGTTGCTTACGGCATTTCTGTTGCTGGCTCTGGGAGCCTGCAAGATGGAGATGGAGCAGGAAATCTGGCTTAAAAAAAATGAATCGGGAAAAGCCAGGGTTTTCGTCCGCTTGAACATTCCCATGGCCTACGACGAAGAAAGCATGGGCGATATGGACTTAAACAAAAACAGCGCCTTATCCGCCATGGCGGATAAAGCCAAGACAGTGAAAGGTATAGAAATCACCAAGCTTGACACCGAAACCCAACACACTGAAGATGAAATGAACTACCTTTACACTTTTGAGTTTAACTTCAAGGATTTGAATGGGTTGCGGGAAGTGCTCTGCTTGAATCCTGAAAAGGGTATTTACCTCGATAAAACCAAAAAAGGCAAAACCCTGAATCTTGATTCCCGGCAATTTGTCCTCACTGAAGAGGGTGATGACGAATCCATGGAATACTTAAGCTACATTGACATGAGCCTGAAAACGATCATTCATCTGCCCAAAAAGCCCAAAGCCATCGACGAGAACGGAGTCATGGATAAAAAGGCCAAAACCGCCACTTGGAGTGAAACCATCAACCAGGACTGGTATTCGACAGACCAAAAACCAATGCAGGTAACTTTCTAAGGAGCTCAAACCAGTGAAATTGAACCTTTGGTCTTGGAATGTAAATGGATTGCGGGCAGTTCTGAATAAAGGCTTTATCGAAGTAATCAAAAAAGAACAGCCTGATATTCTCGGTTTGCAGGAAACCAAGCTGCAGGAACATCAAATCCCTGAAGAGCTTGCAAGTCTGGACAACTATCTGCAGTATTGGTCACATGCCCATCGCAAAGGATATTCGGGGACTGCTCTGTTCTCAAAGTCGCTCCCGCTTTCCTTTCAGACTGGATTCGGCGAACCTGAATTTGACAGCGAAGGCCGCATCAATATCGCCGAATATGACAAGTTCATCCTGTTCAACATCTATTTTCCAAACGGCCAAAAAGATGATGACCGGCTGAGTTACAAACTGCGTTTTTACGATCGGTGCCTGGAGCTGATGCAGGAAAAGCGCGATAGCGGTAAAATGGTCTTGGTTGCCGGAGACTACAATACGGCTCATAAACCAATCGATCTGGCCAATCCCAGGGAAAATGAAAAAACCAGCGGATTTCTGCCAATTGAAAGGGCTTGGCTTGATAAAATCGCCGATGTTGGCTGGGTGGATACTTTCCGTCATTTTGATTCCAGGGCAGATCAATATTCCTGGTGGAGTTACCGGGCCGGAGCCAGACCCAGAAATGTGGGCTGGAGAATTGACTATTTTTGGGTAAACCGCGAATCTGTGGATAAAGTATTGGCAGCGGGCATCCGTCAGGATATCGAAGGTTCTGATCATTGTCCGGTTTGGGTCAGAATCGAGGTATAGGGCAGTTTTTGCTTATCTTACTTTAAGCTTCACTCCTTCAGAATAGTAACCTCCACCATAGCCAAAACAAATCTCGTAAGCACCCTTTCCGGCTGGAAAATCTATTTCCAGTTCGAGGTTTTTATCGTCCAGCCAGTTTATCTGCAGCGGTTTTGAGCCCACCGAGTAATGCTGATCGTCGATCTTGAAACGGCAATTATGATCGGGAAACCATAATACCGCTCCCAAATCCTGTTGCGGATGAGACGACATGTATTCAAAGCGGAGAGCAGCTTTGCGTTTATGGCTGTAGCGTTTCTCCAGCTTGGAGGTTAGCTTCACCAAGGGTGTGGCAAAATTCTGAGTGGCGATCAGCCGGTCACCATAGTTCACAACCCCTACGCCCAGATGCGTATAGCCTTTGTCAAGCATGTTTTCACGGTGTTCCGGAGAATTCATCCATCCGGTTACAAGTTCCTGAGGTGTATATACCTTTTCAGAATTAAAAAAACGCGCCAGATTTTCGCCGATTGAGGATACAACCAGCTGGGGATAATATTTACGTTTACGGTCATCCACCATATCCCCCAGATGATCCTTGTGGGCAAAGAATCCGAAATTCAACATATTTCGGCTATGCAAACGCGCCAGATCTGCCAGGCCTTCATCGTATTGCAAAGCTGGCAAACCTTCCTTGGCTCGTTCCACATTGGTAAGCCGCCAGATCTCCTGTTCAAATTGCCTAATGGTAAGGGTTGCAGAAGCCAGCCAGGCAAATAAAACACATAAAAATACACACACAATCCATCTTTTCATATAATCCTCAGAACTCCAGTTCAAGCTTCAGGTTATCTCCCTCAAAGAGCAAATGCAGCTTCGATTTTTCAGCTTCAAAATTGTAGAGTTTGGCATCCACGTAGGCGTCGAGCATAGAACCAACCGTAACGATGCCCAGAAGCCAGAAATATCGCTTGCGCAAGTCCTGATGGTCTTTGCGCAGGTTCGTGTATTCCTGCAGCAGGATGGCATCTGTGGTAGTTTTCAGCTTGTCCTTGTATGAATCGGCCTTACCGTCATGATAGATGGCTGCTCCAGCCAGCAGGGCTTCCACTCCAAAGAAAGACCCGGACTTAAGGTATTTTCCGTTGTAAAACTGCCCACCTCCAGGCAGGAACGCTGAATAGACCATCGCCCGGGTAGGGTTCCTGGGCGTTTGGGCATTCAGCGTCAACAAGATCAGCATTATAATCGCACATACTACGATACGTTTCAAGCAACTACCTCGTGGTTTAATTTGTTACAGAAAGCGGAGCTTGTTGTTTTTTGTCAATAACTTTCCATTTCCACGCCAGCCATCATACCGCTTACATACCGCTTACATACCGGATGGCTATGTAGTATGACAGGCATAAGAATGAGACTTGAGAGAATGCGAAAAGCCCCGGAGTGCGGGGCTTTTCATTATATTCTATCTAGTGACTTTGTTTTTTGCCGGTTCAATCAACACATATGTATATTCACTAAACTTCTTGATTCCTCATCCCGGGCTTGACCCGGGATCTCATTTAGTTTCAAGAGATTCCTGCTTTCGCAGGAATGAGGCAATGGTCTCGCTATAATGAACTTCACGGCATTAACCATTAACGATTAACCACTAACCTGTTAACCCGTTAACCTGCTAACCAGTTAACCTATTTCATCAAAACCATTTTACGGGTTGAACTGAATTTACCTGATTTCAATCTGTAGAAATAGAGACCGCTGGATACTTTCGTGCCTTGATTGTCGTCACCGTTCCAGACATATTTATGGGTTCCGGCTTCCAGTTCTGAATTCACCAGATTTTTCACCAACTGGCCTTTCTGGTTATAGATCTCCAGGCTGGTTAAGGCTGTTTCCTTCAAACTGAAACTCAGGGTGGTGCTTGGATTGAAGGGATTGGGGTAAGCGGAATTCAAAGCAGTTTCCACGGCGGGAATTTGAGGATCAGCCACGGCTGTAGGTTGATAGGCGTTACCGGTTCTGCCCCAACCGCCAAGATAGCAAGGCCAGGGAATGGATTGAGCCGGACGCTTGATATCAACTATGAACATGCTTGTTTCATTGGGGACAGCTATATCTATATCGTTATCGCCGTCAATATCAGCCAGAGCCGGAGCGATTTTTATGTTCCCGCCCAAGGTGATGGGGAAATTGGGGGATTCGGTGCCGTCGGCACGCACACTGTGAAGCTTTCCGGCTGCGTCGCCAAAGATAATTCCAGCCAGGTTGGAACCGTCCATTCTGGCAATTACTGGCGTACATTCAACCGCGGTATTGATGCTGATCGGGGTACCAGCCAGATCGCTGCCATTGGTGTTCATGATGTAGATGGTGCCATTGTTGGTGATCTGAACGATTTCCTTTGTGTTGTCGTTATTGATGTCTGCCACCACGGGGCTGGTTTTCATCTGGGTGCCGATATTCTTTTGGAAAAGCACGCTGCCGTCATGGTTCACGGCATAGAGGTAGCCGCCATTACTGGAAGCTATAAGAATCTCAGGCTGGATATCGCTGTCCAGATTGGCAATGGTAACGCCGTTTTGTGAACCGCCACCTTGCAGGGTTACGGGAAAACCGGTCAGATTTTGACCGCTTTGCATGCTTACAGCATACAAAACGCCCGAAAGGCTTACCACAACTATGTCCATGTTTCCGTCCCCATTCAGGTCTCCAATGGCAGGAGGAGCCAAAAATGCCCCAGAAAGGGTAACAGGAAAATTCGTGTAGGCGGTTCCATCGCCATTCAGCACGTTAAGTATGCCATTCTGAGTAATTGCAATTACTTTATTTTCCGTGGTTCCATTGGGATGGGCAATAATGGGACCATTTCGTAGGGTTCCACCAGCCGGTACGTTCCATTTCACCTGACCCTGATCGTTCACACACATCAAGTTGTTATTCTGTAAGCAGGCCACAAATTCACGATTGGCATCGCCATTGACGTTGCCCATTGCCATGGAGCCAATCACAGTGGAATTGGTTGCAACCGGGAAACCGGGATATTGGGTTACGCCGTCTTTTTTCAAAACGCTGATGTTACCGTTCTGACCGCTGAAGATGATCTCCTGCTGACCGTTGTTGTCCAAATCAACCAAGATCGGAGAGGTATTTGTAGCTCCACCAATATTATATGGCCAGCCAGCCTGCATTAATGAAAGCGGGATGCTCAAAGGTATGGTTTTGGTATAAGGATAAGCCGAAGTTTGATTTGCCCTGGCCACAAATTCAAAGGGAATCGGTTCGGAAGGCAATGTGGATACGCTTTGGAACTTGAAAGGCTGATTGTTGTTCAGCAGTGTGGTTCCGGCATACATTGAGCCAAAAGAGGCCAGAGAATCAATAATGGTAATGCCGGGATAGTTGCAACGCATGGTAACGGTTACATCGTCGGCAGTGAGCCAGCCCAATCCTGATACAGGATCGAGGTAGTTGGTAAGCATGATCTTCAGGCTGGAAACTTCTCCCGGATTGGCCACACCGTCGCCATCACCACTAAATTCCTGCAGGGTATAGTCTTCTATCTTCAAATAGGGTATTTTGTCATACATGGTGGCAGCGAAAGCATTGATCCTGCCGGCTCCAAGCTTACCTTCATAACCGGGATTCAAAGCATCGATGTTATCGGCAGTGTAGGTTAAACGCTGCATTAATTGGGCAGGGGTAAGACTGGGATGCATCGATTTCACCAAAGCAGCCACACCGGCAGCCACAGGGCTGGCCATGGAAGTTCCGTCATAGGCTGCATATCCGTCTCCGGCTACGATGGTGGAGAGAATTCCCTGACCCGGAGCGCAAATATCAATGGGGGTTCCATAATCGGAAAAACTGGCACGCACGTCGCCTTGGGCTGTAGCCGCAACGCACATGGCATTGGTGCAATCTGCAGGATAATCCTGATAGGAATTGTTATGCTCAGTGTTCTCGTTCCCAGCAGCTGCCACAACCAATGAACCAAGGGCAGTTGCATAGTTCACGATCGAATTGGGATAGGTTCCTGTCCCAGTGCTGCCCCAACTGGCATTAATGATGTGTGCGCCTACTTCTGAGGCATATTTCACCTGGTCGTAGGCATAGCTGATCCCCGTGGAGGGGGAAGTATTGGAAGCGCCTTTACAGCAGAGAATCGACACGTTTGGGGCAGTGCCAGAAACGCCGATCGCATTATTGCCAACCGCAGCAGCGCAACCTGAAACGTGGGTTCCGTGATCGTTGGCTGCGTAGTTTTGATAGGGATTGTTGTCGTTATTGAAAAAGTCCCAGCCTACCAGGTCGTCTATCTTGTTTCCACCTTCACCTGCATCCACTCCGTTGCCACCGCTGATGGTTCCATTGTTCCAGTCAATCGTCATGCCAGGGGATTCAGCAGGATTTATCCAGATATTTGCCCTGAGGTCAGGATGATTCCATTTCACGCCTGAGTCAGTGATTGCCACAAGCACGTCGTGCGAACCAAGGGTGTAGTCCCAGGCTTCGTAGCTATGCACAGCTGCCAGGGCATATTGCTGGCCCAGCATAGGATCATTGGGCACAAACTTGGCACGGTTGATGCCTTCGAACTCGGCATAAACCAGATTGGGATCTTTGCTCAGCAGTTGGACTGCCAGATCCATGTTGTCATCACTTTCCAGATAGATGCGGTAATGATTTTGCAGGTAGATTCCGTTATCGTTCCACTGCGGAACTTTTACATAGGGGTGCATTTGCTTCATATCCACTATACGAAGTTCTCTGGCCAAACGGTCGAAGGAGGCAAAACCGGTTTTCACAACCCCGTCTTCGTGGTTGAAGACGACCTTACCGTCTATATTGGGAACGGCTGTTTTGGTAAAACAACCGATTATAGTTTTGGAGTAGAATAAATCCGGGTCGAACTTGATGGCCGACAGCAGGCCAACCAAGATGAGCAGCGGGATCAGGATACTCAGCTTTTTCATATTTACCTCTACAGGGACTTTTTTTTCATTAATTGTGAGAGGGGTGATTTCGTCAAACCCTTTTTTATGGCATCTGGACACTAATATAGGATAAGTTCCTCTTTCTTAGTCCATTGATGCTTATACACCTTTTTCAGGACGGCATTCTCTTCTTTGATCAATTCCGGATCACTGGCCACGATGGCAAAGGCATCATCCCTGGCCAGTTTCAGGATCTCCTGATCACGTATCAGATTGGCAAAGCGGAAGAGCGGAATTCCGGACTGCTCGTAACCAAAAAACTCTCCCGGCCCACGTAACTCCAAATCTTTTTCTGCGATCAGAAAGCCATCCGTAGTCCGGCTCATCACGCTGAGTCTTTCCCTGGCAATCCTGCCAACAGGTTGATGCTCGATCAGGTAGCAACTGGACTGGGCACTCCCTCTGCCAATCCTTCCCCGTAATTGATGAAGCTGCGACAATCCAAAGCGTTCAGCATGTTCCACGATCATTACGCTGGCGTTGGGAACATCCACACCCACTTCGATCACTGTGGTGGAAACCAGGATTTTCAGTTCTCCGGCCTTGAAACGGAGCATGATGACGTCTTTTTCCCGGGTTGTCATTCTTCCATGCAGCAGGGCACATTGGAAATCCGGAAACACCTTCTGGGAAACATGTTCATACAGCCTTGTGGCGTCCAGCAGGCTAAGCTTTTCGCTTTCTTCCACGAGGGGACAAACTATGTAAACTTGCCGTCCAGCCACCAATTCCTTACGAACCTCCGTGTAAACCAGGTCAATTTTGGCAGCAGAGCGGATCCAGGTGCGAACCGGTTTGCGGGAAGGGGGAAGTTCATTTAAAATGCTTACTTCCAAATCACCGTAAACCGTCATTGCCAGGCTACGGGGAATCGGAGTTGCGGAAAGATAGAGCAGGTCTGGATGCAAAGCCAGCTTGGCCAGTTTGGCACGTTGCTCCACCCCGAAACGATGCTGTTCGTCCACACAGGCAAAACCGAGTTTGTGAAACACCACATCTTTCTGGATCAAAGCATGCGTTCCGATCACAATCTGTGCCTTTCCTGAAGCTATATCCTGCTTGTTCTGGGTTTTGCCTTTGTAGCTGCCACCTTTTAGCAGAACCACTTCCAGCTCAAAGCCCTCCAGCAGACCGCTAAGAGTCCGGTAATGCTGTTCGGCCAGAATTTCGGTGGGTGCCATCAAAGCCGCCTGATAGCCATTTTCCAAAGCCAGCAGCATGGCAAAAAGCATAACCACTGTTTTACCGCTACCCACATCGCCTTGCAGTAAACGGCTCATCTGTTTGGGTGAGCACATATCAGCAAAAATCTCTCGTAGCACTCGTTTCTGAGCGCCGGTCAGCTGGAAGGGCAGCTTGTGATAGAGTCCGGTTGTAAGCTGTTTAATATTGGCAAACTTAATGCCGTTTTCAAGGGTCGCATGATGAACCTTGTGCCTTGCCCATAGAAGCTGATGAAACAAAAAATCCTCGTAGGCAAAGCGCTTGAAAATACGGCTGTTCTCTTGTTCATCCTGTCCGAAGTGCATTTTCTGCAAAGCGGTTTTACGGGGCAGGAATCCATGTTTATCAATCAGGGCTAGGCTGAGGTTCTCCTCAATCTGCGCTGCATAAAGGGCAAAGGCATTATAGACCAATCGGCGTATCAGCTTTTGGGTGATCCCTTCCGTGAGTGAATATACCGGTAGGACAGAACGCACCTTCCAAAAATCCCCCTCAATATCATCTTCCTCCTCCAAAAGCTCAAAATCGGGATGGACCATCTGCAATTGACCGTTATATTCCGATAAAATACCATTTAGCCAGACTAATCGCCCTGGTTTGAAGAGGGTTTCATAAACCGCTGGATAGCTGAACCAGGAACAGATCAAACCCAACTTGCCGTCGCTGACTCCCACATTCAAAATGTTTTTCCCCTTGTTGGAACTGCGCACATCGACCCAGGAGATCATTGCCGTAAAGGCAATCGGATCACCAGGCTGGACTTCTGCAAGAGCGGGAGACAATTTGCGGCTGATATATGCCTTGGGAAAGGTCTCCATCAGGTCGAGAATGGTTCTGATACCGAGTTTTGCCAGTTTGCGGGCACGAACTTCCCCCACCCCTTTCAGGAACTTGATCTCACTGTGTATAGCCATTGGCTGCTTGGCATTATCCATAAAAAACCAGCTTAGGAACATCGTAAAAATTGTCAATCTGCAGATGGAGTGGTGTGGGGATTTTCTTTCAACACAGAGAAAAGCAGAGATAGATAGAGAAAAGCAGAGATATTTTATAAACAAAGAGTAAATGAGAGAAAGAGGAATAAAAGAAAACTGGCATACAGGCAAAGTATAAAACAGGGTAAGAAGAAAAAGGTATTCAGGCAAAGCGTAAAAGAGTGAAAGAGGAAAACAGGCCACTTCGCCACTTCGCCATTTCGCTATTTCGCCACCTCGCTATCTCACTGCCAAACAATCACTTGTGTTCTATCCACGCTTTCCCTTCTCTATCCACAGCCTTAATCAAGTCATTATCAACCCTTAATCAAGTCTTAATTATTAACGCTTGATTAAGGGTAAATTAACATATGATTGACGCTTTCCAGGGAGTAGGAAGGAACCTGAAACTTTGGCTTTTCTTGATGAAAAGTGACAAACCAAAATGCAAATCATGACACATGCTCTGCAAGTTTTGGCATCCTTAGGCATCCTTATGCAGCAGAAAACCACTTCCTGGAAAGTGATTGTGACACTTATTTTACAAAAAGTGACACGATATTTACAAGTAAGGACAGGTAAGTATCAGCAGTAGAAACATAGATGCACAAATTACTGTGTAGTATTCTTTGTTTTTTAACCAGAGATTTAATGACCAACTTCCCTTAACTTTACTCCATTCAGGCTTTTTCGGTATGAATCTACCAACAGATGCTTTATAGCATTCCCATTCCTCAGGAAATTTTTGGCTTAGTAACTGCTCTTCCCTTCTAATTGTAAGAGGAAAAACTATAATAATCAAGAACAAGATTACTAACCAACACAGAATACTATTAAAGAAGACACCCAAGCCTAATAGAATTAGAAGACTACCACTATACAGAGGATTTCTGTTCAAATTGAAAGGACCCTCTATTGTTAGCCTGTTGCGTTTAATAAGAATCCCAGCAGCCCAGGATCGAATAACAACACCCAAGCTGATTAGAATTATGCAATATAATAAGTTATCCAGATTAATAAGTACCTTGGTTATGCGATTATCAAGATTGATTATGAAATCAAAAGAAACTAACAATAATAAACATTGGCAGATTCGAATCCTATTTTTTGCTATTATATCAGTATGAACTATTCGTAAATTCTGATTCATGATACCCTTGATTATTTGATTAACTGACGCTTTGGAACTCATTGATACAGGCCTCTTAGGATTATTTGTCGTTGATTAATAATATGCAAGAAAATACTCAGGAAACATGAGCAATTATATGCTTCTATGTAGAGTCTTTTCTGATTATGAATTATCTTTAGGGAAATGCTTGTAGATGTACTATTCTACCTCTAAAAGACCATTGAACAATTCAAACATAGCTTGCTTGATATGTATCCGAGCCGAGAG
>CAZNGW010000053.1:0-19100 GCA_964572925.1 uncultured Candidatus Cloacimonas sp.
TACTTGCGGTTTGGACGGTATGTTTCAATTCGGCTTCCAAGCGGTCGAGTCTGGCAACCAGGATGGCTTGCACTCCACTTGGCAGGGCAGCGGTTTGTGCCTTTAAGCGGAATAAATTTCCTTCGGAATGCAACTGTCCAGCTTCCACAAGATAGCGGGTAAGCTGTTCCACAATGAAGGGATTGCCTTGAGCAATTGAATAAACATACTCCGCCAATTCTGGGCTGGCCTGGGAAGCTGGTGGTAACAGATTGTTGATCACAGTATTCACCTGCTGCTGGTTTAAACCGTCCAGATTGATGGTTTGAATGCTGATATCCTTGTCAAGGTTCAGAACCGGAAGTCTGCCGTCGTCAAATGGTCTGGCCGTGAGGATAAGTTTGAAGGGAATGCTGGCTGCGCGACGGCTGAGGATGGTGATCACTTCTTCGGAATCTTTGTCCAGCCAATGCAGATCTTCGATGATCAGCAATACCGGTTTGAGCAGGCAAAAAGCCTCCAAGAGGGCTCTCAGGGCAAAACCCGTAGCCGTGGGACGATATTTGGAATCCAGGTTAGAGTAGATGCTGCCCTCCCATTCCAATCCGATCAACCCAGCCAGGATGGATTCCACCCGCATAAGTTCAATTAGGGATTTTTCAGTGCCAGGCAGAGCCCTGATCTTCTGTAGAAAAACACTCCAGTTCTTACGGAAATCGCTCAATCTTTCGCTTGGCGCACCAATCTGGATCGAGGTAAATTGTTGGCGTAGCCAATAGGAAAAAGGATTCAATGAGTTTTTGTGGATATTGTCCGTTTGCAGTTCAAAACACAGCACCTGGTTGCCAAGCTGCCTTTCCAGTTCATAAACCAAACGGGATTTGCCCTGTCCGGCTTCGCCATAGATGTAGCAAACTCCGGCAAAGTTGCCGGAAAACAGGGTCTGGCAGGAACCGACCAGTCGGGCTAATTCCTCATCTCTGCCCACAAATCCACTTTTGTAATGGGTGGAGTTTGAGGTTTGCAGCTTGCCAGTAAGGCGATAAGTAACTATTGGGAAAGGATATCCCTTGTAGTAAAGCTCGCCGAGATTTTCGGCGGATACAAAATCATAAAGCTCTTTGCGAATGGCTTCGTCGAACCATAAGTCACCCCAGGCTGCCTGAGTCATAAATCGGGCTGCCAGATTAACTGCCATACCCATTCCGGTATATTCGGCTCTGCTGTGGGAACCGATGAAGCCAGTGAACGCCTTTCCCTGGGTAAGCCCGATTCTGGCATTTTCCCGACAAAGGTTTTTAACTTCCAAGGCAAATTCCATGGCCCGCTGCGCCATTTTTTCGTAACCCAGAGGAGCTCCGAACATCACGTAGGCCACCCAGCCTTTATCGGTGCAGTCGATATGGCTGAGGTAGCCTCCATGTTTTACAGCGGCATCAATGAGACCGATAACCTGCTCAGAATCGGGATTGGTGAGATTGATAAAACAGGACAGCAAAATCCGGAATTCGCCTTCAGTTTCTTGGGACAGGATCGTTGCGGGGATAAAGGCATCCGCGGCCAGGTTGGTTGTCTCATAAGCCTTTGATTCGGTGAGAGTGGGGATATTATCCAGGCAACAGAAACACTCTTTGTTTTCCAAGCTCTTGCCGGGAAAGATACCCAGCCTTTCGCATATAGTTTTCTCAGCTATCACTTGGTTGGCCTGGGCTTGGTTCTGGGCTTGTACTGCTGCTTGGATTCCTGCCCCGCTGAACCAGTATGCTGCCTGGGTTTGGGTTTCAATGATAGACCATTGAACTTCTCCGGCTGCCACTCCGATCCTCACTTCCAGCACAAAATCGCCAAATTCAGTTATTTGTCTGCCTTGGGCAACCACGGATTCCTTGATCTTCAGGGCTGCGCTTAGGACGTCCAAGTCAGGAGTATAACTATTTCCAGTAATCTCTGTCTTATCTGTAACCGGAAAGATGGCTGTAAAAGCATCTCCGGCAAAGCTGCAGACGAATCCGCCCCGGCTTTCAATGGCTTCGATGGCAGGGGTAAAGAGAGCATTAACGGTGTCGGTAAGCACTTCCACTCCCGCGTGGGAGTGGCTCATCAAGGCCTGAGTAAGGGCGGTGATGCCCTTGATGTCAACGTTTAGGACGTAGCCCTGCAGAATACCGGAAAACCGATTCTCCCGGTACCGCATGATGATAAAATCCGGTATCAATCTGCGCATTTCTACCTCCCGGCAGGATGGATTCGGGGATCATCCCCGGTTTTTTCTATCTTTGGATAGATCGCCATGTTGTTTCATATATCTCAGCTCACGGTTGGGCAAGCTAAACATAGTGGTTTTGCAGACTGATCGGATTCATCTTATATCAACAGCGACAGATTTAAAACATATTAAGCGAAACTTAAGCTGAAGCAAGTTCAGATATGGCTTCCAAATAACTATTAAGAGCTAAGTTTTCAGTTACATAGAGTAGTTGTGCTGCTTTCCTGAACTCGTCCAGTGACACTCCACACAGCTGATCCCATCCTTTACCTATCGTTTACCCATCCAATATATATATGGTAAGTATAGGATGAGAAAAGGGTTAGACTCAATGGGTGTGGAAACAGGAGAGTAACGACTGTGAAATCTGCGTTTTCGCAACTGATGATGAAAATCCCACCTTTCCTCATCCCAAACTTAGGTTAGGGATCTCCTTTAATTGCTTGAGATTCCTTCTTTCGCAGGAATGAGGTTACATGGTCTTTCATGTAAGTTGCATAAGACACTGGGAGCGATCTCTGGCAGATTTCTCTTGACTGATATAGCATTTGTTGAGAACCTAAACTTAAGAAAAATCAAGGGGAGAAAGATGAAAAAAGCCCTTGTTGTAAAAGCGATTTGCCTGACGATTTGTATTTTTAGCCTGGCCGCCAAAGCCACGGACAAAAAGGACAATGCGGAGCTGAAAGAATACCGCAAGATTGTAGAAGAAAATAAACGCTATCGCAGCTTCCCCTTTGCTGAAGGCTATCCAGACGCCACTCCCTTCCACAAAGATGAACAGGGCTATATCTGGTTCAGGAAGGATACCAGGTTTTTTCCTACTGACCCAGAGAATTATAAGTATTTCCGCTTTGATGGCAAGGATTTTGATAATGTTTTTGAAAACGATTACTACGCCACACAAGATACAGTAGAAGGCTTCATTCCTCTGGGAAAATTCGTTTACATGCGTGGCCAGCACTGTGTATATCGCTGGGAAGGCAGCAAATGTACTCGCTTTCTGTTCCCCGGTTACGATCAAACTCTTGCATTTGACGTTAGCCCTGAAAAAATGATCTGTTATGGGTATAAAGGCTATGCAGAACTAATCGGAAAAAACTGGAAGTATTACCGGTACCGCAAAGCCTTGGTAAAGAACGACTACTATAAGGATTCGGTTGTGTCAAATCCATCTGCTCTGCTAAGGTATCCTGCAAAACTAAAGACGAGTTCGCAAAGCGATACCCTGCTTGTGATAAAAAACGGGATACAAAGCAGTTTTCTTATACGGCATCCTGGCGAAAAAACGGCAGCTGAAGAACTGGAATATGAATACGATAAAAACGGCATTATCTGGTTGAATTATGGATATCAAAACTGGATAAGTTCCATTGACCCCCAAACACATCAAGTAGCATATCATGAAATTCCCCAACCATTTACACTTGGCTCCATGCTGAAAGATGAAACCGGCTCGGTGTGGGCTCTTTGCTCTGCTCCAGGGAAAATCTGCGTTTTCAAGCTAAGTGGTCATGAGCCGGGAAATACAAATTATCAAAAGTCTGAATACATAGGTAAACCCCGCGGGAAAACATACGTATTTGTATATAGTGGTGAAGAAAGTAGCTATCTAAGCTGGTATGAGAAGCCGGAAGATAAGTATAAGCGTAAATACAGCAACTTGATATTGCAGCTTGATAGTTCAAAAACTTTGGTGCAAAGCCCTATACATGCCAAAGATAATGTAAACTACTGGTTTCGCAAGAAGCTGTGCTGGGGCGTGATTCAGCATCCTGAATTCAGTGATGTGCAATCATTCTCGATTTACAACCTAAGGACAGGCGAAGAAAAAGAGATCAACCTTTTATGTAAAACCCAGGTATGGAATGTCCTAAGCTTTGGTGATCAGGCTGTTGCTAAAACCACTGACGGAGTAATAATTATCCCCCTTAAAAAAGATATTGACCTGCAAAGATTGTATTCTTGGACAGAAAACGAGGAATATGATTTCATATACAGTTACAATACCTTCAAGAGCTTTATTCCCGATTCTCTTTTGGTATTGATTGGCACAGGGGAAGATGATCATTTCAACATATTGAAATATCTTCAGGGTAGTTTATCGACATTATATATGATGAACTTTGGAGAAGTATTGGGTTATGACAAAACGACTGGCACCTTCTATCTGTCTTCATACGTAGATGGTGCAGTGAGCCACATAAAATTGGACGTTAACAGCGGAAGAGTAACTAAACTTAAGACCGGAAAGCAGAATATGATATTTGCTCGTTATAAAGAGCCAATTCTTTATTCTTGGGAAAAAGCAAATGTTATTGAAACAACAGATACAGTTGAGAGACCAATTTTTGGTTGGAAGAGATTTTTAAATAAGTATCCCGACATAACTGAAAACATGATCAATGACCTATTCTATTGGCTGGGTACTGCAAGTAACTATAAGATATCGAAAACCGGATACTTCTTCCGGACTCATCACATGACCTTTGATAGGGGTGAAGGATCAACTTTTTGGCATAGTGATTACACCGGGGATAAACCTAGGCTGGAAAAGGATGAAGAAGATCTTGAATTATGGTTGCCGTCGTTCATTTACGATGTGGAAGCTGATTCCGTGATCTTGAAACCCAATTGGCTACGTTGTTTGCAAGACAAAGAGGGCAGAACCTTTATCGCCCATGAGAAAAAGACCAAAGAGAGGAGCTATCTCCAGGTGAGTGAATGCAAAGATGGAAAACTTATGGAAAAGCCCAATGATCTAAAGATCTATGGCAGAGGTAAATCACTACCCTATATAGACGATTATCGTAAGCTGGTAAATAATAACTTATCGATTCATTGTGCGGATACACTATTTTATTTTCAGAACGAGAGCTGGCACTCCATCTCTCTAGAGAAGTATAAGAAATACGGTGCTTTTAAGAACTCGGTTATGCTGAATGGTGCTCTTTACCTCTGTTTTGACCAAATGTTGGTTAAGCATATCGATGATAACACTCATTATCTATACGGATTCAAGGATGGCTTGCCGGAGCAACTCTTTGGGGTATTGAGTCCCGACAATCAAACTATATTGCTGCTAACTAAAGAAGGAATTGTCCGATTTCAGGAAAAGCCATTTGCGGTTAAGCTTGACTTGCAGGATGGGCTGGCAGCGGGAACAGAAAGAGAGATCAGCCTGAAAGCCAATCGAAAAGTTAGCAGTGAGTATAATCGAGTGCGTTTCGTTATGTCTTTGCTTGGCAGCACCTATCCTGAGGATGGTTCGCTGTTCTATAGGCTGAAGGGGCTTTCCGACCAATGGACAAAGGTCGCTTTCCGCAGAGAGATACTTTTTGACAAGCTTAATCCAGGCAAATATACTTTCGAAGTATATGCCAGGGACAGGCATGGTGCCAAAGCAGAAATTCAAGTTCTCAGTTTCAGGATTTTGCCACCCTGGTATCAAAGCTGGTGGGCTTATCTGATCTATGCCGTGGCGGGGGCTGGATTACTTGTAGCGCTATATAAATGGCGTACTTATGCCCTGAAAGCCAGAAACAGGGAACTGGAAACCAAGGTGGAAGAGCGAACCCTAACCCTTATCGAGCAACAGCGTAAGATTAAAGAATCAATAGACTACGCTTCCCTGATCCAACGATCTGTGCTCCCGCAGGAGAGTGAACTTGCCAAAGCCTGGAAGGAGCATTTCGTTGTATGGAAACCACGCGATATTGTGGGTGGGGATCTGTATTGGCTGCAGGAAATCCCGGACAGCCAGGATTACCTTTTTGCGGTTTTTGATTGCACCGGACACGGGGTTCCAGGAGCATTGCTAACGATGACGGTTAATAGTGCTTTGAGCCATATCGTGAAGGAACGGCATATTCTTGAACCGCATCTTATTCTGGAGCAGTTGCATCTGGAGATTGGAGCAGCGCTGCACCAAAAAAGTGACGACAGTATGCAGGACGGACTGGATATCTCCTTGCTACGCTATAACCCGGATGAGAACAAGATCATCTTTGCCGGTGCCGGACAGCACCTGGCAGTTTACGACAATGAATCCGCACAGATTATGGTATACCGAGGTAACAAATACTCCCTGGGCGGTTTACGATTCAGGGAAAGGCTGGGGTTTGAAGAGCAGGAGCTTACTTTTACCCCTGGCAGCACCATTTACCTGTTCTCAGATGGGATTGTTGACCAGCCCGATGCTACACAGGAAAATGTCCGCCGTTTGGGGTCGCAGGGTTGGCTGCGCTTGCTGGGGGAAATTGGCTCACTGCCACTCAGAAACCAGCACGAACAGTTAGAACGGTTGATAGAACAAATGCTTGCCAATACAGAGCAACGCGACGATATTACTATTGTCGGTCTGCGGATCAACGAAAGTTAAAAACACTAGGGAGCTAAAATGGAACCCGAATACCTGAAGGCTGATCCTGTTTATCGCAGGAAAGTGATTATCTGGCTTGTGCTTATCTTTGTGCTTGGTTTTGTGGTTTTGGGGCTCGGATTGCCCTATGCCAAACAGAAACTGGGAAATATGGACCCCGGAGCTGCAATCATGCTGGTAAAATATGCTTATCTGGTTATTATGTTACCGCTTGCAACTTTTTGTATATATCTTTTCAAACTTTCTGTGCATAGCCTGGCTCAAGGGCAGTTTCCCCCCATGGGGACGAAAGTGGTGAAGGATACCTTGCTCTACCGGGGTCAGGAAGCCAGAAAGAGAGCATTTCTTTTGGTTATCCTGGGGCTGGCCATCCTGCTTTTATGCGCTTATAGTGTGATCCTAATGTTCAGGCTGCTTGGCTAAACGTAGCTAAACCGGCTCTATTCTGCTTCAAGAATAAAAAACTTGCATTCGAATGAGTGGATGCTTATCTTGTTAATACCTACCTAAATAAGAGGAGTTAACAATGAAAACTATCTATCTGTTTCTTATGCTGCTGCTTAGCCTTGGGGTTTTGAATGCCCAATCCCCCTGGCAGAGCGTTACCTCAGCAGGTGTGACCCTGGAATACCGTGTTTTGGCAGATGCTGCCACTCTGGAAGCTAAACTCACGGGGCAAACCACTGGTTGGGTGGCAGTTGGTTTTAATCCTACCTCAGTGATGCAAAACGCAAATTTCATCATAGGTTACGTTAGCGGAACAAATGCCCAGATCAGGGACGATTGGGGTACCTCCAATACCACCCATGCTTCAGACACGAGTCTGGGAGGAACCAGCAACGTCAGCCTGACCACCGGAACAGAAACCGGCGGTTCAACCATGCTGCATTTCACAATTCCCTTAAACTCCGGCGACCAGTATGATCGTCCCCTGGCAGTGAATCAAAGCTATCAGATCATTCTTGCCAGAGGGTCTTCTGACAACTATACCGGGATGCATACTGATGCAAACTATGCTCAGATTAACCTGTTGGCTCCAGTGGCTTTGCAAGATGATTATCTGATCGGGGCTAACCGGATTATAGGTAATTACCCAAATCCTTTCAACCCAACAACAACCATCAGATATCAAGGCACCGGAATTTCACCCAATCAGTTACGGATATATAATCAAAAGGGCCAGCTCGTCTTCGATACAGAACTTTCAACAACGAAAAACGGTGAAGGCAGCTTTATATGGAATGGTCTTGACAGACAGGCAAAAGCATGCCCCAGTGGAATCTACACAGTAGTTCTGGAAAATTCCCTTGGGAAATCAGTCCATCGGCTTACTCTGATGAAATAGAATTTTTACCTGATCCTGATGCTGCCGGCAGCGTAGCGGTCGTGATAGCTATCAAAGTCATCTTCGCTGCCGGTTGCAAAGATTACGGGGTAAGTGGTTCCGATTTGCAGGATCCGGTCGAAGGAATCACCAGAATTCAATGGTAAGGTGAATTCTACTGTCGTGTTTCCGTTCGATTCGTTTGCAGCCAAGAGAGCAACATCACTGCTACCGCCCAAGCTGAGGTCAGAAACATGAGCGGTATTGTCCGTTCCGAAATCGTCCCTGATAAATCCATTGCCATCTGATACATAAGCAATAATGTAATTGGCATCTTTCATTTTTTGGGTTGGGTTGAAGCCAACAGCTATCCATCCTGTAGTACTGGTACTCATCCGGCATTGTAACAAGTTGTTGGGGGCAGTTTTATACTTCAGGACGAAGTTGCCGGAGCTGCAGGTATAGAATCCTTCTGTATCCGGAGAATCGTTGTTAGCCGTGAAAGGCTCATCCCAAACGGTATCGCAGGACGTCAGCGCAAGAACGGCAAAAACGGCAAAAAGCAGATAAAACACTCTCATGTTAAACTCCCAAGCGACGCTGGATATTGAAGCCCAGATGCAAATCGCGGTTATCAGTGCCAAGTGATTGGATACGTGGATCCATCCCACTGGCATTGCCTAAACTAAAGATGAAATGATGGCCATAAGTGTCTGCCTTTAGCGCAATGCAGAAGGCATCGTCCTTGCCAATATACTGTTTCAGGACATCCGCTGCTGAATTTCGGTCCCATACTGGGTAGTACTCACCTAAAAGGCTAAGTTTTTCTGTAATCAGAACCTGCAGTCCCGCTCCACTTACCAAACGTTCATAATAACCATCATATCCTGCATTCAGGGTTACTATTAGCCTTTCAGCAAGCGGATTTGTTTGAGCGGAAACCAGATATAGGAAATTGCCGTGTCTTTTACTATCGGTTGACTGAATAAAAGAGAAATAGCGGTAATCCAACTGAGCTTGAACTGGAAAATCATTTGGGGTAAACCGATATGCTGCACCCAGTTCATATTGTTTACCAGACCTTGTGTATCCAGCCTTGGCTTCCAGTGTTTTCCAAAAGTTATGCCTCAGGCTGAGGCTTACGTTTGCACCAGCATTCATTCCAAAGAAAGTGTCAAGTGGCTTTTCATTGACTGGGCCGTAAAACCTGTGGGCAAGAGTAATCTCGCTTTCACGTGGAGAAAGGGAGGTTGGCGTAATCAGGGATGGAGAAGAATTTTGATAGGCATTCAACCAAGAGCTTATGAATGCTATTGAAAACAGAAGGATAAACCGGTTGTTCATACTTACCTCGTCTTAAGGTTTAAAGTTTAATGCTCCAGCAGTTGCTTGATCTTTGCTGCGATCCCGCGGGCTGTGAAGGGTTTCTGGATAAAAGGGATTCCCTGACTGAAAACCCCATGATTGGCCAGAACATCATCAGCAAAACCGGACATGAAAAGGAGCTTTTGCTCGGGGATTATTTCTATGATCCGGTCGGACAATTCTTTGCCATTGATGGCCGGCATGATTACATCTGTGATCACGATATCAGGACGGTAGCCTTCGTTGATCAGGTTCAAGGCTTCCAGACCATTGGAGCAGACGGTTACCTTGTAACCCAAGTTGGTGATCAGCTTAGCAAAAAGCTGCAACAGAGATTCCTCATCTTCCACGATCAGAACCGATTCGCCTTTCCCCATTAGTTCATTTCCCAAAGAAGCGGACATTCGAGATAGGGGCTTTTCCTGCGTGGCTGGTAGAAATATTTTAAAACAAGAACCTATATCGGGTGTGCTGTCCACAGTGATAAACCCCCCAGCTTGCTGGACGATGCCATATACCGTGGAAAGCCCCAATCCAAGACCTTTATTTGCCTCTTTGGTTGTGAAAAAAGGTTCGAAGATCCGGGCCTTGGTTTCTTTATCCATGCCCTTGCCTGTATCGCAAACGCTTATCACCACATAATCCCCCGGCACAGCATCCTGGTAGCTGACTTTGGAATCGGGGCTCAGCTGAAGGTTGCTGGTTTCAATGGATAGATTTCCACCTTTTGGCATGGCGTCTCGGGAATTTACCACCAGATTTACAATGATTTGTTCAATTTGCCCGGGATCTGCTTTGATTTGCCAAAGATCGCTACTCAGTTTGCTTTCCAGGCCGATATGTTCACCTAACAGGCGACGCAGGATGCTTTCCAGATTGCTGAGCAGATGGTTCAGATCCAGTACTTTGGGCTGGATTACCTGTTTTCTGCTGAAGGCAAGCAACTGACGGGTAAGCTCGGAAGCACGCTGGCCGGCCTTCAATATCTCAGAAATCTCGTCACGGGAAGGGTCATCAGGGGGCAGGCTACTCTGCAGTTCTTCGCCATAACCCAGGATAACAGTCAAAAGGTTGTTAAAGTCATGGGCGATCCCTCCGGCCAATCTGCCGATGGCATCCATTTTTTGACTGGCCAGGAGCTGCTCCTGCAGAGAGCGACGTTCCGTGATGTCATTCACCACAGAGAGGAAAAGGTCGCCTTCCTCATGCTTGTAAATTTGAACATGGGATTCCACGGGATAAACGCTACCATCTTTACGGGTGTGGGTTGTTTCAAAAACCAGGTTGTCCCGGGTTCCATTCAGAAGCGGTTGAAACTTATTCCTAAGCGATTCCCCAGTGAATTCGCGTATTATGTCAAACATGGTGAGATATTTCAGTTCTTCTTTACTATATCCAGTGCTGCGGGCTACTCCCTGATTAGTGTAGATCAAATGGTAGCTATTTGCATCATACATATAGATTTCGTTCAGGCTGGTGTCCAATAGATTCAGCAGGCGGAATCTTTCCTGTTCGGCTTTTTTAGCTTCAGTGATGTCGGTCATAATGCCCATTGACCCGAACACCACGCCATTTTCATCATAGAGTGGGGTTCCGCTTACTTTCAGCCAGATGATCTCGCCATTCGCTTTTTTGCCTCTGACCTCATAGACATCACTATGACCATTTTGCCGGTGCAGGTTTTTGTCTATGATCATATGCTGGTCTTCGTCAAAGATTATGTATTGGTATCCTACTTTGCCGGTCAGAAACTCGGCTGAGTAACCAAACAGGTCGCAGCAGCTTTTGTTTATATATTGGATTACATCGTTGTTGTCTACGATAACCACGCCTTCCCGCATTGTTTCGATCAGAAGCCTGTATCTGGCTTCGCTTTTCTTCAGTTCCTCTTCATATAGCTTGCGTTCCGTGATATCCTGATAGAATCCTACAATGCGGATCACATTGCCTTGCTCATCCTTGATAGCTTTGCCCTTGCCGTAAATATATCCGATTTCACCATTGTCACGCACGATCTGGCTTTCCACAGACTGTGATTCACCGGTGTCAATGGCTCGTTGAGTGAGCCCCAATACTCTTTCCCTTTCATATTCAGGGAAGATCTCGTCGGCTTTTTTGCGGGAGATCAGCGAACCCGGTTCCACATTGAAAATGCGATACATTTCATCCGACCAGCGGACAAAATCTTCACCTACCCGCCATTCCCAATCGCCAATTCTTCCGATGATTTGTGCTTCTTTCATCTGGCGTTTGCTTTCTTCCAGGGCATTCAAGGTGTTTTTTTGATCGGTGATATCTCTGGCCAGGGCAATTACCGCTGTGATATTACCATTTTCATCCCGCAGAGGTGTAGTATTGGAGCAAAACCACTTAACTGAACCGTCCTGAGTAAGAACGCGGTATTCCAGATTTCGCTGCTGCTTCCCAGTGCTAAGGGTTTCGGCAAAGAGAATAAAAGTCAGCTCACGATCTTCGGGATGGATTAGATCACTATAATGAGAAAGAGTACTGAGATATTCCAAATCATAGTCCAGATACTTATTCCAGTTGGGAGAGATATCTATTATTTTGCCTTCCCTGGAAACGGTCAGCATTATGTCATCTGCATTGTCCATGTGAGTTTGCAGATAGGCATTTCTCGCCTTCAAGCTGTTCAGCTCGCTTTTAAGAGCTTCCAGCTCTTGTTTCAGATACCAGGTTTGATCCTGTTGACCGTTTTCTTCTTCTTGTGCGACATAATCCGGTTTCCCGGGTTGTTCTTTGCCGTCGGACATTGGTTTCTCCTTCTCTGGAACTTGTCTCCAGTTCTGCATTGGCAAGCTAAAGCATTATTCCGTAAGTAAATACTGAATTCCAAGGGTAAAAAATCCCTATTTCTACAATTGTGGGATTTCTTCTTTTGTTGTCAACTACAAATTTCTATCCATGCCTACTCTTTGTTCTGGCACTACCCACCCTCATTCCTCCCACCTGGCATTGAGGGAGGGTTGAGGGTGGATAGAGCGAAAGTTGAACACGGGGAGACTGATACAATCACCTGCTATGAACCAGGTGAAAAGCTGTTAATCTAAAGCGCTGACAGGGAGCTGGGAGCATCTTTCAAGTGCTCCCAACTCCCTGCCAGATAAACGTATTATGGTGTTTTGCAGGTATCGGATCAGGGCATCAGGGTTTGAACACGGAAGAATTTATGGGTTGCAGAAACAGGAGCTATCCAACTATTGGCATCAAAACTTCCGCTGTTATCCAGGCTATAGTTTCCATCTGGAGTGACAGAACTGTATACCCGATATGCCAACGCACCCGGAACGGCATTCCAGTTTAACTGAACATTAGTGGTTGTGCGGGTGATGCTCAGCCCAGACGGTGTTTCCGGAAGAGAAACATCGTCCCATTGAATCCTGAGCTGCTTGGTTCCCAGGCTTACTTCGTTGAAAACCAGAAGGTTCTGCTCAACATTCGCTGTTTCGGCACTGCGAATCAGGCTATAACTTTGGCTGCTAAATGGTTCTCTGCCATACAACCGGAATTTGTAGGCAGGCAATTGAGCAGTATTGATATCTTCAGCCACGGCACACTGCAGATTGGCTATCTTACCACCGGAGTTGTAAGTATGAACCACCCAACTTTGGCTGTTCAAGGCTGTCCGGTTGCCAGCCCCGTTCAACCGGGTTACCGTGACAGGTGAAACGGTTCCCAGATTGGTGAAGCTCATCTGCATGCCGGTACCGGGGAAGTCGTAATTCTGTCCCGGATTGACAGGAGCAAGGGTTGCAGAACTTCCCTGCCCGATCAGGACTTCGCTATTTATCCTGTCTACCGGCTCGGTGTTAATAAACACTCCATTCAAACCATTTATCTGATCCCAGGCTTTGGTGCCACTTGCTTCGTCCAACCGCAGATTGGCCACCAAACCCGGACTTGCAGGACTTTGCCACAGGTGCATATTGTTGCGGATCTGCTCCAGACTCAGCGCAGAATTCCAGATGCGGACTTCATCGATGCAGCCATTCAGAGCATAAGAACTGTCCTGCCTCAAGCCCATTCTAAAATCTGCCGTAGTGCTTTTTAATGCTGTAGAAAGTGGGTTGGAACCGTTATTTTGCCAGCTTACGTCCACTCCGTCCACATAGATTCTGGCTAATAAAGTGGCAGGATTATAAACGCAGGCGATATGTTGCCAGACTCCCGGAATGAGGACGTTGGGCTGGCTGTCCAGATAAACGTAAGTGGTTGGAATAAAACGCAGTCCGTTGTTTCCCGTAGTATGGATTTCCAGCTCTTCTATGCTTTTGGCAGTTAGAAATTGGATGCTGTTACTACCGTTCCATTTGAACCAGGTTTCCAGGGTGACGGCACTCAAGTTTTGCAGAGGTGCACCGGAAGGGACGCTTAAGAATTCACCACTGCCGTCCAGACATAAGGCTCCGGCAGTGTTGGCCTCGATGGCTGTCCCGCCAAGAGGAATAATATGGTCGGTGCGGCTCAGGTTATCCCGCACCAGCAGGTTTGCCGTATGGCTACCGTTCCTCAGGGGGTGGTAGTTGATATCCACCGAAGCCTGGTTGGTGGTTAGATGGATGGGATAGGCATTCCCTTCGGTGAGAGTAAAACAATCCGCATCGCTGCCAGTGATGCCGGTAAGCGTAATGTCCAGGCTGGAACCACCAATATTGGCAAAAGTGAAGCGGATCGTTTCCGAATTGAAGCCGATCAGGGTAGGACTAAAGTTACCGGCTGTAGGAGAAATAGAAAGTTGTGGCTGAGCGATCACATGCAGGATGTAATCCTCAGTTTCGCCATAAGCCAGGATGCCGGTTGGACTGGGGCCATATCCTCCGTCGGTATGAATGCCCTGGATGCGCATTCTATAATAACCGGTTGGGGTAATAGCCGGGATCTGCACATTTGCAGAGAAGCCGGAGCCGTTCCAGTAAAAATCCCAATACTCTCCTCCTCCTGGATTATTATTGAAGCTAAGGTCGTTATTCAAGTCCACCCAAACCCTGATTCCTTCTGGGCCATAACCCCCCACCAGGTAAGCTGTGATGGGTAGGGTTGAACCAGCATTAACTGAAGCGCTGAGTCCAGAATAAAAAGTGTAGTCGTTGAAAACGCTGCTATTGGCAATGGCACCTGCATTCACTTGGGAAATATAGAGATTGGGGTTCTGATGGTGGGGCGTAGAATAAGCTTGGGTAGTAAAGCTCCAAGGCTGAGACCAATCAGATGTTCCCACGCTGTTTAGCCCTCTTGCCTGCCAAAAATATGTGGTGGAAGGCATTAAGCCAGAGCAGCGGAAAGAATTGCTGGTCGAGGGATATTCAGTTCCGGTTTCGGGTGAAGTTCCCAACCTCACCTGATAACTGACAGAATTTACTCCAGTCCAGCTTAGCAATTCATAGCTGCCAGATCCGGTAACTCCCGAAGCAGGAACCGGGTTATAGGGAACTCCAGGTGGCTGCAAATAAATGCTGAAATCGTCTATAATCCAGCCCAAGCCCATCTCATTGGCGTTCCAGTCCGTAAAGAAGCGGACGCGAAAATTCTGACATCCTGCCCACGGGCTGAGGTCAAAGATCTCGGTTCTCCAGTATGGGGTTAAGGTAGAGATATTCTGGTAATCAGCCCAGGCTGGATACGAACCTGCATCAAAACATGGTCCGGCAGGATTGTTCTGGGTGGGCCAATCGTAAACTCCGCTGCCCCTGTAGCTGGAAACCGGAAAGATAGACCAGCTCACTCCTCCATCCAGGGAATACTCCACATAGCCATGGTCGGCATCAGGCTCCATCAAACACGCGTGACGGAAGCTCATATAGGCTGCCGTAGTAGAGGATAAATCATGCGTTCCTCTTTCCACGATCTGTCCCATGGTACCAGGCACCCTGACGGCTGCGATGCTCTGGGGGTTACCTTCCTCCAGATTCACGATCATAAATGGGCTGTTTGAGTTAACGTTTAGAAAGATGTTCGTAGTTCCGTCAAAGTTCTCGGTGATGGGAACGGGTAAAAGCCTCTGTCCGGTAGTGAAATAAAAATAAGGTGAATATGCTGCATAGGTTCCGCTTATATTAGAATAATAAAACACGAAATAATAGGTGAGGTTCCCCGCAAGGGGTTCAGGAAAGGTAAAACTACCTTCCCGGGAGTCAATCGATCCCAAAAAATAAGGGTAAAGTGGCTGCATATTGTAGGGATCAACTCCATAATATAAGTTCCACTGTCCCAGGCCACAACCATCACCCCATCGCCAGGTAAGCTGAGTAGTATTAACGTCCACATTGATTGCTTCGAACGGGATACTGAAATCACTTGGCGGAAGGGCGTCGGATGTAACGCTGATGAACTGGCCGCTGATGCTGAAGGAATAGTCTCCCACTCCACCCATCAAATTCTGGATGTAGAAATAGCGGTCTTCGCCATCGGGAACATCATACTGGAATCCGCTGGTATAGCTTCCATTCACGTAGTTGCTGACCAAAGGATTGTGGCTTGCATCCACCAAGCAAACCAAAGTATTGGCCGGTGCGCCCAAAAAAGTGAAATTCAGCTGATCCCCTGGGAAACATTCCACCCGCCAATAATCTACATCGACAATGGTTAAGGTGCCATTATGTGTGCCGTTTTCACACCAAAAAACCCCAGTGTCTGCAATAGCATTGTTGGGTTCAGTTTCGGTTTCGGCAACCAAATGGGCGCAGAATAGAAAAATGAATAAAATTGCGATCGTGGCGTTACGCATAATACATCTCCTATGAGTTATTGAGGCTTTGGCCGGCTAAGTTAACAAGGGCAGGTTTCCAACCCACACTTTTCATCTAAAAACTCATAAAATCGCTTTTTGAAAATATGTCAATCTTTATTTGCGGAGAGGGGAAGCGCTGCAAAAAATTTATCTCGGGGTTGCAAAAAAGGGGCACCGGACTGGTACCCCTATATTCATACAGTTTACAGATATATAGCGTTATTTGGCTGGTAGCGTTGAGGATTTTACTTTGCCAAAGCTGTTGTTGGGCTTTACGCTCCACCCTTTTACGGGGTCATAGTGCAGGGTGGTAACATTCCAGATATCACCGCTATCGGCAAGATAACCATAATAGTTTACTGGTGGCAGATTGCTATTCTCATCCTGCCTGATCACCACCATGCAGTTTGAGCCAATGGCATTTTCAGAATCGTGATCACTGTAGTAATGCACCTGCACTATATAATCACCCGGAATAATTGTGGAAGTGGTGATATTTTCCGGTCCGTAGCCATTGGTGTCGTCAGTGTCCAAAGTCAGTCCGCTGGCAGTAGTCCGATTGCCATAATAGCATTTCTCGCCATTTGGATCGGTGATCCAGAAATCCACATCCGTGCCGTTGGTATCCCAGGTTAGGGTAGCCCGTAAAGCCATGGGTGGGATCAGGGAATTGAAGGTAATGGTATCTTCAGCCGTCAAGCCTCCGGAAACGGCGATAACCCGAACGCTGTGCGTTACCTCCACGTTGGATCCGGTCAGCACAATCTCCTGGCTGAAATTACCATTTGTGAGATTGATGTCGAAGGCATGTTCGATATCGTTGTCCAGGATCAGGATGGCTTGCTGTAATTGGGGGTTGGCGACCCGGCCGATGATATTGATCTTACGGTTCGTAACCAGCTCTACGATGGGGTTCACGGTAACGTAGAAATCAACCGGGATCTCGAGTTGATCGCTGATCAGAGCAGGTATCTGGTTCTGATTCTGGGTGGTCATGCTGTAAAGTAAAGTGCCTGATGTTTCCGAATAATTCGGTGCTAATGTAACCGGGGCATTTACTTGCATGGTTTGGCCGGCTTCGATGGTTACTGCGGTGGGACTGAAGTTAACGCTCATTCCAGCGTTTCCAGAAACAGCCTGGGTTCCAGTAATATCGGTGCTGCCGGTGTTGGAAACGAATATCCGGATGGTGGCAGATTCGCCTGGGTTAAGTTTTCCGTCGACGAAGGTTTCTCCTGAAATTTCCCAATCGTCGATGACCAGCTTTCCCCCCATTGAAGTTACTGCCACGCTGCGTGTTTTGCTGTTGCCAGCATCATCTGAAACGGTAACGCTGATAGTGTATTCCTTCTCTTCGGTGGGAGTGAAAGTGAGGTCTGTGCCATTGGGAGTAAGCCCTGTATAGGCTCCTCCGCTAACCGTCCAGGCAAAAGAAAGTGCCTTGCCGATTGTGCTGATGCAACTTACATGTGCGGTAACCGGTTCTCCCACTGAAATGCTGCCATTATCCACCGACAGATCTTCGATAATGATGGCGTTTTCTGCCAGGTTCAGCAGTTTGGCCAGGACGTTGGTGGCCTGTCCCTGCACAATCTGCAGACTCTGATATACATTGCGGATATAGCCATCAGCCAGTGCGATTACATTGTATTGACCGGTAGGCAAGGGTTGTTGCAAGGCCTGGGGGGCATTCATGACAATCGTGATGCGGGGATTGTCATCAGGCATATTAGCTTTGGAAATAATGAGGGTTTTGTTACCAGTGATGGGCGGATTTGAGCCTCCATCCTGATTAACCTGGATGTTCAGGTCCCCGGCCTGGGTTTGGTTCTGGCCTTCTTCCATGTGTTGGTTCAACACTTCATTTGTCCATTCACCAACTCCACCGCCATAGGCATCGCCAACTATCTTTACACCTGTTTCACCAAGCTCAACCGAGGTCATAGCTGAGGCAACCCTTTCTTCGTCCACCCAGGACATCACTCCTCTGCGGGTAGACATTTTTACCGGATCTTCATCGCTCAGGTTGGCATAGGCATTGGCTTTTTCTTGGGGAGTATTTCCCGGAAGCTGGTCGTAGGGAAGAAGATCGTGGGTATCAACCGGTGAGGTTATGGGATCCCAGTTCAGAATTGCTTCCCGGATCAGATTGTCCCTGGCAGTATTACGTTTTTGAACGGTGGCAGCGAAATTTGACACGATTGGAATCCCTGATTCGGGATCTACCAAAACCTGACGCAAGGATTGGCGTCCGCTAAGAACTCGCCAGCCGGATCGAACCATGCGACCACTGGATACCACAGCATCCTTGGCTTTGCTGTATACTCCTTTGGCAATGCTGGTAAGCAAACCCTTGCTACCGCCATACTCCACGATGGCATTTTCGGCGGCAATCAATACATCAAAATGTTCTGCGATGGCGTCGCTTTGGGCTACATAAGTATCCACAAGAGCATCGATTTCGGCGATTGCATCCTTTTCATTCTTTGCTGTGCCCAGAGAATTGATTTTCTGAGTAATCTGCGCCATGGTTCCATCGCGTTGTTCCATAGCCGCAGTGAGGTCAGTTTGATAGGCCCAGTAGTTGTTCAGGGCTTCTGCGGTACTTAGACTTTGGGGATTATTGGGCTTGTCCTTGTCGCATCCGCTTATTGCAAGTAGCAGTCCCAACGACAGGGCAATAATGATTAGCCTGGTTTTCATATCTTTCTCCTCAGGAGTTGATACTGCTACTATACAGAGTATTGAATGGCTGTCAACTGTTTTGTTTATGCAGTGGTGGTAGGGTTGAGATTACCGATTTAAACCATTAAACCGCGGTAATTATGATTCGCTATCCATGGAAACAAATTGACAGAATCAGCTGGATAATATTTGTTTCGCCATAAAACGAAAAGGATGTGAGAAATGAATGCATTACAATTGATTAAGGGGCTTGCTGATGAATCCCGGTTACAGATAATCTCGCTTTTGAAGCAGCAAGCCTACTGCGTGGAAGATCTTGCAGCAATGCTAAATTTAGCGGAATCGACGGTAT
>CAZNGW010000054.1:0-18351 GCA_964572925.1 uncultured Candidatus Cloacimonas sp.
ATTTCCCTTCGACTAATTGCCCGCTTTGCTATTTCGGCATGGAGATCGAAACGGGCAAGTTCGATCGTCGTATCTTTTTCCCCGACCTCACCCTGGACAAGGAAAAGCCCAGAGTAAGCTATATAAACGGCATTTTGCGCATCGCCTTTACTATGGCGCCTGTAGTGGAACGGATCATCCCGGTGCAGTGAGAGAGGTCGCAGAGGGTTAGTTACACGGATTTAACGGATCAGACGGATTGGCACGGATTTGACATTGTAGTATAGGATGCCAATCCTGTTTGTAGCGGTGGATACCAATCCGCCGTTTTTTTTAGGTTTTACTTTATAAATCGGGATAAACGCAGAGATTTTCTTTTCAACACGGAGAAAAACAGAGCTTTTTGAAACACAGAGGCACAGAGGAACAGAGGTAAGGTAACAAGGGGAAAAATCCGTGCTAATCCGTGTGATCCGGGTAAATCCGTGTTTCTATTTCTTCAATACTAAGAAAAATCCATTTCGCCACTACGCCACCTCGCCATTTCGCCACTACGCAATTACGTTATCAATACGAAGTCAATACGAATCGCATCCGCAATTCATCCGTATTGACTCCGTAATTCTAAAGGGGGTGAGTGAACTCTATGGCTGGCTGGAGGCAACGATTCGATAAAACCTCTTGCCCAGTGCTCCCGGAATTGTAGTCCAAACCATTCTTGAGCCATCTGGAGCAAATGTTCCCGCTCCACTGCCCAACGCTATAAATCCACTCAGGGGATCGTCGGAAGCCAGAACCAAATAGGACTGTGCTCCTCCCACCATATCCCAGGAGATTCTGATCTGACCATCCTGGAAAACAGCCTGCAGATTGGCTGGCACAGCCAGGCCGGATGCATCCTGTACCTGGAATTGCTTCAGGGGGCTATGATCCACCAGGTTTCCGGTGATCATGGTAAGTTTCAGGTTATAGGTGCCAGCAGGAAAACTGGCTGTCCAATCCCGGTTTCCAGATTCTATAGATCCGTCATTGCCCAAATCCCAACGGACTATGGTAACTGGTTCATTATGGCCGATCGAGGTATTGATGAAGGTGAGGTTCTCGCCAGCTGCGATGCTGCCTTCCGGGATCGTGAAATCAGCTTTGTGCAGATAGGGATAGGCACCCATATCGGTTCTGGTTCCATCCTGGTTCAACGAGGCGGTGGGATTTCCCGCATCGATACAAGGGCTGTTATATTGCAGGTAGAAATTATTTTCTCCGATGTTCTGGAACAAGGGATTGGAGTTCATATTGTTGGCTGCGATTATCCCTGTATAAGCCGCAGTATTGGCTCGGACATCATTGTAATTTGCCGTCAGGCTGCTGTTTATTCTTTGGAAGGGAGCGGCCATCAAGCCATAATGCCAGGCAATGTTGTTTTCAAACAGGCAACTGCTATTGGCCAACAGCAGCACTTTGGCATAACCGCAAATAGTGTTGTTGTGCACGGTGCAATCCGGATTACCGGTTATCTCAACACCCGTAAATGACACTCCCGGATGCTCCGTCAGCCAGTTTTGTTCAACGTTCAGCAGGTTTTCCCTGATGGGAGGTAACTGGGTGCTGGATAGCGAAAGTGCTGTATTACAATTGCGCAAGGTATTTTTCTGGATATCCGGATGCGAGGTGGGCAGACTTTGGATCCCGATCTCGGCTTCGTAGATCTCACAACTTTTAATCTCCGGCGAACTGAAATCTCCGGATAAAACTCCAACGGAAAGATCGCGCACACTGCTATTCGTGCTGCGGATGCGAACATTGGTCAACGAGGGATTGGCGGTGTGGACAGGATCTGAGCCGGCAATTTTCACGCCATAACTGCAACCCGCAATCTCAATGTCGTTTAGCTGGCTGTTGTTAAACCCGGAAATCACTATCCCCGAGCTGGGGGTTCGCACACTGCTACTGGTGCTGCGAATGCGGACATTGGTCAGGGAAGGGTTTGCCTCGGTTAAGAGGCTGTCATTGGTAGCGGAAATTCCTGTTAGATATTCAGTTATCTCCACATCATTCAGAACTGCACTGCTGCACCCCACAATCTCTATGCCTTTGGGATCGGCTTCCACGGGAAAAACCGGAGTGCGCACACTGCTCCCGGTACTGCGGATGCGAACATTGGTAAGCGATGGGGTGTCACGCATTTGTGGTTCGGTGGCGCTGATTTTTATCCCGGTTTCGTAGTTGGTGATGATTACATTGTTCAGCATTGGAGCGGAATTTCCTTCGATCAGGATTCCGGGATTCAAAATTGCCATCAGGGTATCAGCCGGGCTGATCTGCAAACTATCAACCAGGGGGTTGCTATTGCGGATCAAAAGAGGGTTGAAGGCATTAAGGATGAGGCAACCCGTTAGCTGACTGATCGTTCTTGTACTATCGCTGCCGATGATCTGGATCCCGCCCCAAAACAGGGTGTCCGCTTCCGTTTTGAAGGTAACTCCCGTGGCATTCAACGAACCAAAAACCGGAATGGGCGCCGGGGTTTGATTTATCACCTGCACTCCCTGCTGCATGGTTATGTTGCGGTCGGAAGTTATAACTATCGGATCGGGAATAAGATATGGCGATTGAGCCAAAACCCAGACATCTGGAATATCGCCAGGGGTAACCACGGTTCCCGTTCCGGTGTAGGTGCCTGTAAAATGGATGGTTTGCGGTTCATTCATCCAAAGCACCAGAATCGAAGCCGGACTGTAACTGTAATTTACTTTTTGCACCGACACGATTAGCGAGTCCCCTGGTGCGATCGTTGTGGAATAAGGAGTTAGACCCATTGCTGTCCCTGAAATATAAACCTGCGCCCCGCTGGGTGTGGAAGTGATCGTAAGCGGTTGCGGTTCCTCCGGAGGCAGGATCACAAAGGGCTCAGAAACGCCAAAACCAAGGTTGCCAAAGGCATCGCGCATCCGCACCCGAACCTGGGCTTCGTTGGTTCCTGCTTCAAGTACAGCCCATTCATATAGCTCGCTATTGGGCTGGTTCTGGGCGATTAAAACCCAGTCTGTGGCAGGATCAGGACGCCAGCTTAGGTTGATGCAATTCGGAGGAATATTGCTTTCTTCGCTGGTCCAGGTGATCGGCAAGGTATCGCCATTCAGGATTTCCTGCCCCAAAGTGGGATTGGTAACCGTCACAAGCGGATCTTCCGTGTCCATGGTGAAGGCTTCCGACACCCCGAACCCGCTGTCCGCAAAGCAAAGCGTAACGGCAAAAAGCAGAGTTACAAGTAGTAAGGATCTCATATATCCCCCTGTGTTTATGTTATTTATAATGTTTATTGTAGGGGTTTTAGTTGCCATTCCAGCCTCCTTCGTGGTAGAGAGCTTGGATTTCTGAAGAAGACAATGCTCGGGCATAAATTCTCAAATCATCTATTTTTCCATTCCATCCTGTTACATACCCGTCATTGTTCAAATCGTAAATACCGATTACCAGTTTACCGATCCCCTGGTAATTCTGGGATGAGGTGTTTTCGGCTACTAATTGTCCATCTCTATAAATACGTTTGATTCTTCCATTAGTATTGAATGTGCATACCCAATGATGCCATCCTGGGTCTGACTCGTAATAGGGACCGTTTAAATCATCCCCAAAAAAGATAAAGCTAAAACAGCTATTTACCCAGTAACCGATATGTAGATTATTATAGTTGACACCAGGGCTTCCATGACCTAAGATATATTCTGTGTTGCAATCACCGGTATTATAACCCCAAGCACTTATTGAAAACGATATATTGGCTAAATCTAAATCTCCACAATCAATATATTGTTTATTAGTTCCTATATTGTTAAAATTGAAAGCTTGACTTTCATTGCCAAACCTATCAGTAACAGATGTGGCACCAATTATTGTTCCATTATGTCCATTTCCGCTTTCGTCAGTAGTATTGCCATCTAAGGGATAGTATGCAATCAAACTCCATGATGAGTTTGGCCAGTCATTTTCATGATAAAGAGCCATGATTTCCTGATCGGCAATAGCGCGATTAAATATTCGCACATCGTCTATGCAGCCATATAAGAAATCATTCATAGAGCGACTGTTTCTTCCCAACATCAAATCCAAAGGGCAACTATCTATAGATCCAGATACTATTACAGAACTAACCAACTCACCATCAATGTACAGATTTAAATATTGCCCATCAAACCTTGAGGTATAGAAGTGCCAAGTATTTGCTTGAATAAGCTCATCTGATTGAGCAGAATTATTTATTCCTCCCCTACTTATACAATGCGCTGCATTTCTATATGGATTTGTTGTTATGGTACTCAATGAGTATCCAGAGTTGTATCCATTTTGCCATGATATAGTTTCCCTTGAAATTAACCTTGGGTTATCTGTACCACCGATGAAGAATTTTGCCCAGACACATAGAGTTTGCGTTGATGGAGAAAGGTCAGGGGAAGCTGGAACTTGTACCCAACTTGTACCATTTAAGAAAACACAGCGATCAGGAACATCAAATCTATCGACACAAATAGATGCTCCAACCAGTGTTCCATCATGCCCATTCCCACTTTCATCATTTGCATTGCCATTAAAAGGATAATATGCTACCAGGCCATTACTGAGGTTTATCTTCTCCGTGGCGGTTACCTTCACCTTGAACTGGCTTCCAGCGAAGGTAATCCCTTCAGCTCCGGCATTCCAGACTATGTGTTTGTTGCTGCCGGAGAGGATGTTTTCGCCAATGGCGCCACTCAGGTTGGCTGGAGAGGGCGTTATGCCAAAGGATGCGCCATTGTCGTTGGTAACCGCAAGTGAAACGGTCAGGGTGTCGTTATCGGCATCGTTAACGCTATACCAGATATCCACGATCTTGCTGCCATCTGTGCGTTGGGATGCAGAAACATTTGTTACAGAGGGTGGGGTATTGGCGAAGAGCAGTCCTGCCAGGAAAAATAGCAGAACAGTAAAAAAGATGAGTTTACCTGATCTCATAGTATCTCCTTTGTTTGATATGCGGTTGTCCTCATGTTATTTGCCTTGATATTTAGGTTATTCATTAATATTCTCCTGCTTCATTCCTTCTGGGTTTTGGGCTTGGCGGATAGGGCTGCCAAACTCCGATTTGGCAGAGGCAACTGAGTTGCCTTGTTTAGCGACCTGCAGTCGCTATGGCAATTCGGAGATTGCCACCCATTTTTTCCTGAGTGTGTCACCCCTGCCGGGGTTTGGGATGGGAGTTGCATCCATACCTGGGGTTCCGCTAAGGCTACACCCCAGGCTAAATAATGTCGTCCCTTCGGGACTTTTCCTGTGCTGCAATGGGATCTTATATCGCTACAATGAGATACCCCATAAACCCCGCAGGGGTGAAATCCTTTAGCCTGGGGTGTAGCGAAGCGGAACCCCAGGTATGGATGCAACGCCATGATCTGAACCCCGGAGGGGTGACACCAAACCAAATGGGCAAAACGCTGAAAATCACTCATTTCAATCATCCTCATCTTTGGGAGCTTCATACACCAAACCATGGCTTTCCACTAATTTGCGGAATTCCTCGTTAAAATCCTGTTTCTTGTGATGCTCTTCCTGGTTGCGGATGTATTCCAAAACTACTGGAAATAAGGATTTGCTAACCGCAAATGCACCATAACCCGTTTGCCAGGAGAATTTATCGAGGTAATTCTGGCGGAACCACTTGCTTGAATTGGCTTTGATGGCTCTTACGAAATCGGCAAGGCTCATCTCCTTTGGCATGATGCAAAGGATGTGGATGTGGTCTTCCGTTCCGCCTACAATAACGCTTTTACCCTTTAGGTTATCGATGATGCCAGATAGGTATTTGTGCATCGGTTCCCGCTTTTCAGAAGTCAGGAACCGATAGCGTTTTTTGGTGGAAAACACTATATGTATGGATAGGTGGTTATATGAGGCAGGCATTTATGCTCCTGGGTGTGGCACCCCTTGCGGGGTTTTGGGTACTGGTGGGATTCCATACCTGGGTTTCCGCTGCGCTGCACCCCAGGCTAAAGGATTCCACCCCTGCGGGGTTTGGTTCGGTTGTAAAAGGGCTGCCAAACTCCCGTTTGGCAGAGGAAACGGAGTTGCCTGTGTTAGATAATTGGGATTGTTTTGGCATATCGAAGATTATCACCTCATTCGTCCTTTGTGTTGTGTCACCTTTTGCGGGGTTTTTGGAGGTGGTGGGATTCCATTCCTGGGGTTTCGCTTCGCTGCACCCCAGGCTAAAGGATTTCACCCCTGTGGGGTTTGGCTCGGTTGTAAAAGGGCTGCCAAACTCCCGTTTGGCAGAGGAAACGGAGTTGCCTGTGTTAGATAATTGGGATTGTTTTGGCATATCGAAGATTATCACCTCATTCGTCCTTTGTGGTGTGTCACCCCTTGCGGGGTTTTGGGGTGTGGTGGGATTCCATACCTGGGGTTCCGCTGCGCTGCACCCCAGGCTAAAGGATTTCACCCCTGCGGGGTTTATCTTGTGGACAGAATCATCGGATTGCATGTCAGGATTTGAGTTTGATAACATCATCATGGATTACCTGTCCAGCCTCCTTCGTGGTAGAGGGCTTGGATCTCTTCTTGAGATAAAGCTCGATTATACAACCTAATGTCATCTATCTTGCCATGAAAAAACTCTACTGGTTGGCCAGTAATTCTGGATCCTATACGCATATATCCAGAACTAACAGTGTTTGGCTCATAAGTAAATGACCCAAGATATGCGCCATTCATATAGTAGTCTTTTACTCCACTATTACTTAGCACAATTGCTAATTGTGTCCAGGTGTTCAATGGCACAGTCCCAATGTACTGCTCTACTGCCCATTCATGAGAAGATAACCCACCTTGATAGTACCCTCCCATTATATAATTTGCAACAGCCATTCCCCAAGCTTGTCCAGTAAATCCTGATCCGTAATGTATGATATGGCTGTAATTCTCATTGCCGTAATCGGTCATATAGACCCAAACAAACACAGTTCTCATGTCGGAACCATAAGGAAAATTATCATCATTTGCCTGAATATATGAGTTACCATCAAACCAATAAGCCTTATTAGCTGATCCAAATCTATCTGTTGTCAAAGTAACTCCATTAGGTGTCCCATCATGCCCGTTCCCACTTTCATCATTTGCATTGCCATTAAAAGGATAATATGCTACCAAGCCATAGCTTAGGTTGATTTTTTCCGTGGCGGTTACCTTCACCTTGAACTGGTTTCCGCTGAAGGCGATTCCTTCGTTTCCGGCATTCCAGACAATGTGTTTGTTAGTGCCCTGGATGATGTTTTCGCCAACCTCGCCACTCAGGTTGGCTGGAGATGGGGTTATGCCAAAGGATGCGCCATTGTCGTTGGTAACCGCAAGTGAAACGGTCAGGGTGTCGTTATCGGCATCGTTAACGCTATACCAGATATCCACGATCTTGCTGCCATCTGTGCGTTGGGATGCAGAAACATTTGTTACAGAAGGGGGAGTATTCCCGTTTAGCACGCTCAAGATGGCAAATGTAAAGATAACAAGCACACAAAACTTGATCCGGCTCATATAGCCTCCCAGTTTTTCAAATATTTCCAGATGTATTATCATTTAAATGTGGTCAAGAGATTTATTAAGTCGCGGAGTCGAGGGGTCTTTGGTTTCTCTGTTCCTCTGTGTTTCAAAAAGATCTCTCTGTTCTTTTCTTGTCTTACTCTGATTCTCTCTGTGATAAAAAACAAAGTGGAAGAAATGTCAGATCGGCATCAGTCGCTACAACAGGATTGGTGTCCCATACTACAAACTCTGAGGCATGTGGAACTTTTCGCTTGACTTTTTCCCTGCCCGCTTTACTCTTAGCAAAAGATACAAAAATGCTAAAACCAAGGAGGAAAAATGCCTGTATTTTCCGTTAATGAAGTTATCGAAATGGCCGTTCAGATCGAGAAGAACGGTTTTGCCTTCTACCATGAAGCCACCAAGCGTAAAGACCTGGATGCCAAAGCGATCGAATTTCTCACTTACTTGCGTGACCAGGAACTGAACCATGAAAAAACCTTCCTGAATCTAAGAGATGACCAGGATATGCAAGTTTTGGAGCTCTCCCAGGATTGGGAATTGGTTGCCGAATATCTGAAAACCATTGTGGATGGCCGCATCTTCAATAACGAGCATTCTGCCATCCAGATGGCAGCCAATGCCAAAGACCTGGAAAACATAATTGATAACGCAATCACCTTTGAAAAGGATACTTTGCTCTATTTCCACGCCATTGCGGACAACATCTCCAATCCCAAAACCAAGAACACTCTCCGCACCATAATCAACGAAGAGGTTTCACACGTTCTGAAGCTGAACGACTACAAAAAGCGCTTGAAATAGGTGGCTTTCCAGCTATTTACACCGTGAAATTTAAAAAACGTAAGAAAAGCAGCACCGGGATAATCTATAGCCTTATTCTGGTGCTGCTTGTCATTTTAATCCTGATCTACAATCCCGTATCGGTGCGGCTGATGACCGTCGGGGTGGGGATCTATTATGGGCTTGATCCGGTGATTTTTTATCGGTTGATCCGCACAGAGAGTTCGTTTCGCAGCTTCGCCATTTCTGATGCACAGGCCATTGGATTAGGCCAGATCAGGGAATCCACGGCATTCTATATCCATAAGGATCATAAACGGGGTTGGCTCTTTGTCCCATTCTATAACCTCAAACTGGCAGCCAAATATCTGGTTTATCTGCAGGAGCGTTTCGATGGAAACTGGAGCCTCACTCTGGCAGCTTATAACTGGGGTGAAACCAATGTGTCAAAACGCATCGGCAAGCTTAGAATAGAACCTGAAAAAGATTACAGCGATCGCTTCAAAGACGTTCCCGAAACCTACAATTACATTATCAGGATCCTGCCTTCCAAAAATAAGGCTTGACGAGAAAAGCACCGTGCAAAAATAAGAGAAAGAAGAAATTATCTCAGGAGTTACTTATGCTGCGTAACCAAAACGGAATATCGGTATATACCGTGCTCAGCGTGATCCTTTTCATTGCCCTGGTGTTCATCCTGGCGGTGCCGAATTTCTATAATCTGGATAAAGAAAAGAATGTAGAAGACTGCGTGAATAACATGAAGCAGATTTGGGTGGCTACCACAGATTATATGAAAGATACCAATGCGGACTTCAGTGGCGACCTTGTCATGTTATCCAAAACCCCGAAAAAACAAGATCCCAAAAACAAATATCTCAATGCTTTGCGCTTTTGCCCTGAAACAGCACGTCAAAAAAATGAATATATAGTTTACGGCAAATATGTGGCTGAACAGATCGGTACCGAAGTGAAACACAACTACGGTGTGATCGTGCTCTGCCCGAATATGGACAAATTCCCCAAACACATGATCGGAAAATCCTTTTATGAAAACATGGATCCCACCCAGTTGCAGAACTATATGATTGAAGATATGGACTTCATCGACAAGGAAACTGGCTCCAACGCCAGCCGTAAAAAAGAATTGATGCTGAAATACATCGAAATCTGGAAGTCTGATCCCAATGCCTTTGCCAAACGCAAAGAAAACAACGTTGCCCTTCGTGCCATCCTTTTCCCCGACAAGTTCGGTGCTATTGAAGGCAACTGATAATCCAGACAAGTAAATGATCTTTGGGGCGTGTGAATTCACGCCCTTGTTTTTTGAGTAAAAATTAAACCCAGGTAGGTAAATAAAAGTAAATGCAATATCAGGAATTTCTTGACCACATCTATCAGAAATATTCCGGCAACGTTAAGCTGGAACTTACCCGCATGATCGGCCTGGCAGACGATATGGGCAATCCCGAAAGGCAACTGAAAGGCTTTCACGTTGGCGGAACCAACGGTAAGGGAAGTGTCTGCGCCACCCTGGAAGCGCTATGCCTGGCCAATGAACTAAGCACCGGGCTGAACACCTCACCACATTTGATCAGCTATACGGAACGTTTCAGGGTGAATGGAAGAGAATTGGACTTCAGCCTGATCCTGGATACATTTCATCGTTATGAGCAGTTATTTGAGAAGTGGGACGCCTCCTTTTTTGAGATTACCACTGCCATCGCCTTTGCCCTTTTTGCCGGGATAAAACCTGATGCAGCCATTATGGAAGTAGGCTTGGGGGGACGCCTTGACGCTACCAATATCTTCATTCCCGATGTCTCAGTAATCACTAATATCGGGCTTGACCACGTAAAAACTCTGGGTGGAACCCTGGAATTGATCGCAGCTGAAAAAGCCGGGATTGTTAAACCGGGAATCCCATTGGTGATCGGAGACATGGAGGAATCACCCCGCAACCTCATAGAAGGGATTGCCCTGGCAAAAAAAACCCCTGTCTATCGTTATGGCCGTGATTGGACAGCTACAGTAAACAGCGATTCAGCTGAGAAAATGAGCTTCGACTATCGCTTTGGACGCTACATATATAATGAACTACAAACCGGTCTGATCGGTGAACACCAGGCAGTGAATCTGGGAACCGCACTTACAGCATTTCTCCTGTTTGCCGAAAAATATGGCTTCAGCCTTTCCGAATGCGCTATCCGCAAAGCTTTGCAACAGATCAACTGGCCGGGCAGGATGCAGCTTTTGTCCACAAATCCTGTGGTAATCGCCGACGGAGCTCATAATGTCCATGGCATCAATGCCCTGAAACGAACCTTGGACAAGCTTTATCCCCAGCGCAAACTAAAATTCCTCCTTTCCATCCTGGCCGACAAAGATTATAGTGAAATGATCCGCCTGATTTGCAGCATGGCTCAACATATCTATCTTGCGAAAAATGAATCCGACCGGGCAGCCAGTGTGGAAGCTCAACTGGCGGAGGTAAACAAACATCAGGTTGACTGCACAGCTTGTGGATCCGTGCCTGAAGCACTTGCTTTGGCCTTGTCCGATTGCACGGAAAATGATGTTTTGGTAGCAGGTGGATCGCTTTACACGGTGGGAGAAGTGCTGCAAGCCTGGCATAAGCATGCATAAGGAACTGGAATATTATCTTTCGCATCTGATTCCCAAACTGCAGCAACTTGGGGTTAGCCTTGGCGAGCAGAAAGAGATAGCCTATGGGGTGCAGCTCAGGCTGCTCAAGGACAGATTTTCGAATCCCCTGAATATCTATTATTCTGCGAAAAAAGGCATTACAACCGTGGTTGGAGGCAGTACCAGCCCACTTAAAAATCTGCTGCTGGCGGTTACCGAAACTCATACCGAACTTGACCTCGACACGACGAACTATCATAACTGGAATTACTGGATCGGTAGTGATGAATGCGGTAAAGGTGATTATTTTGGTGCGCCAGTGGTTTGTGCCTTTGCCTACGACCACAGCCTGGACAAGCACTTTCAGATAATGGGCGTAACCGACAGCAAAATCCTGAAAGACAGCGACATCCTCCGCATTGCCAAATTGCTTTATAAACACTATGCAACTCGCATCTACTGCCTGGCATTAAAACCACACAGATATAATGAGCTGATAGCTGATTTCAGCAGCCAGAAAAGAAACCTGAACGACCTGCTATCCTGGCTGCATGGAACGGTGATAACCAACCTTCTTAAGACCAATCCGCAAGCCGAAGGAATCCTGGTAGATCAATTCAGCCCCTCCCAAAAAGTCCGGCGTTATTTGTTGGATAAAAAGTGCACTATCAGCTGTATCGAACGCACCAAAGCTGAAAGCGATCCAGCCGTTGCGGCAGCCTCAATCATAGCCCGTTACCAGTTTGTGGAGAGCTTCAATGCCATGCGCAGGTTCTATAAGCTGGATTTCCCCTTGGGGGCAACCCACAAAGTGATCGATGCTGCGGTTCAATTCGTAAAAACCTACGGTTTCGACCGTTTGGGTGAAGTTGCCAAGCTGCATTTCAAGACCACCGAACACGTAAAAGAGAAACTTGGCAGATAACATGCCCTTTTTGTTTCTCAGCGTTCTTTGCAGTGTTCTGATCGCCAATCTTTTTATGCTCTTAGGGCGTAAGGGCAAATTGGAAATGCTCCCTGTATTTTTGGGAAACTATTTTGTGGCAAGCCTCTTCAGTTTTAGTGCCTTACCTTCGGGCAGTGCAGTTTACAGCAGTTTCGACCTGATGTTCGGAATTCTGGCTGGAGCCTTGTTTCTGGGTAATTTCTGGGTATATCAGCGCAGTATTGTGTTCAACGGTTTATCGCTTTCAGTAGGCGTTATGCGGATGGCGATGATCCTTCCGGTGCTGTTGGGTGTGTTTTGGTTCAGTGAAAAACTCTCGGTTTTCAATCAAATTGGCATCGTGCTTGGCCTAATGGCCTTAGGCTTCAAGGCCAACCCCAAGGATATGCATAACCTACTCTGGATCATAGGTTTATTTGCCATTTC
Source organism: uncultured Candidatus Cloacimonas sp. (assembly GCA_964572925.1). Taxonomy (GTDB): domain Bacteria; phylum Cloacimonadota; class Cloacimonadia; order Cloacimonadales; family Cloacimonadaceae; genus Cloacimonas. The sequence goes on from CAZNGW010000054.1 coordinate 12,350, forward strand.
AGGGCTAACCGACGCCAGCCTGAAAATTTATAAGGAGTTTAGCAGTGGACAGGAAGCTTTCTTTATCTATACTGTGTTCACTTCCGCCTTTTTCCTTACCCTTTTTTGCATCCTTGTCGCCAGAATAAAGGTGCCGGTTAGTGCTTTGCTTGCCGGTTTTGCTCTGGGTATTCCCAACCAGCTTTCAACCGTGTTTTTCCTGAAGGGTTTGAATTCAATTCCGGCAGCCCTGGCCTATCCGTTGGTAGCAGTATCCATAGTTCTTTTTGGCATTCTTTGCGATCTGCTGTTCTGGAAGAAGCGTGTAAAAGCCAAAGACTTGCTTCTGTGGATTTTCCTGCTGGTTAGTTTGTTATTGCTTAATCTAAGATAATCTGACTATTCAGCCCTCAATAATCTCAGCAGCCAGATCGCGGTCGGAATCAAACAGGAAGGCATTCATCAGCTTGAATTTATTCTCGGGATCGGCACAGCGTGGATACAACACCCTCAAAGCTTCTACCTTGTCATCTGAAAATGTAAGCAATTGCAGGATCTCCAGTATCTGATTCACGCTGAAATAGTTTTCTTCAGCTGCCCTTGCCAGAACTTTGATACTGGTATCGCCATAGATCGAGGCTATCACGCTTTTCTTCAGTTCCCTGAAGCTGGAATCCTCCATGGGATGGATGCTGTTTTGATTGCCTAAGTCAATGTTTATCGTGGTGTTTCCGCCAGTATTCTGATTCTGTTCCGCCAGCAGGGAAACGAGTCCTCTTATCTCGTTCAGAAGTTTTTCTGCATCTCTCTGGTCACTTTTATTCAGCTTAGCCAGATATATCTGTTCCAGGATATTCAGTTTATGGTGGACGGCTGCAAGGAAATCCTGCCCGGAATTTGGTTGGGAAGAGTCATTTATGGTTATGCTGATGTTTTTCTCTGGCCCCGCAGCATTGTCAGAGTCGGCAAAACCACTTACTGCAAGGCAGAGCAGGAACACAATGATAAGATAGCGTTTCATCTTAACTCCCTGATTGGTGATAAATTACGGACAAAACCCAATTGTTGAGCTCTTTGCCTGGCTGTCAACCGTTTATGTTTTCTGCCAGTTCTTTCACCCACTCTTTGTTTGCCCACAATGCGCAACCACCTTTGCCTTCTTTTAAAAGCTGGTGATTGTTGCGAATTTCGGACAGAAACCTGGACTGCAAAGCTTCTTTCAGGGTGCCGTAGCGAAGATCCGTATCGGAAAACGGCGCAAAGGGGCAGGGCTCCACTTTACCCGCCGGATTGATATGTAAAAAACCTCTTCCTGCCGCCAAACAACCTTCATACTGATCTTCATCACCGGGGAAGGCTATGAACATTCCGGGAAGCTTTTCCATCAGTTTATCCACCCGCGGTTGAACCTCTGCTTTTTGGGCTTCGCTGAGCAGCAGGTCTTCGCTGCCTGCGGCTACGGGAACGTATTCCACGAAGAAAAAAAGTTTGCAACCCAAGGCCAGCAATGCTTTTCCGTAATTTTCCGACAGCACCTGGTCGTAGTTTTGGGCGGTCAGGGTGACGGAAATTCCCCAAAATATGTGCTTTGCATTCAAATCCTTGATTACCGATGAGAAGTTCTGATAAACTCCTTCCCCTCTGCGAAAATCAGTTTCCGCCTTTCCTCCTTCCAGGCTGATGACCGGGATCAGATGGGGGTTTCTGGCAAAAAAGCGGGAATATTCACTGTTCAGCAGCAAGCCGTTGGTGAAGACCGGAAAGATCATCATAGTAAATTTGGCAGCCACTTCCAATATTTCCCGGCGCACCAAAGGTTCTCCGCCGGCCAGTAGCACAATGGAAATGCCAAGATCCCGTGCTTCGCTGAGGATTTCGCTGAGGCGTTCAGGACTGAGCTCGCTGCTTGAATCCTTGTGTAAAAGTTTGGAATAGCAGCCACTGCAGTTCAGATTGCATCTGCGGGTGATGCTGATGATCAGGATTTGCGGTACTTCCAGGCCTTGCTGGCTGAGCTTTTCCCTGATTTTGGCAGCAGCCTTCTGATTACTGTGTGATTTTATAAAAAAAGGCAGTCTGGAAGGCATTTTTCCCATGATCTGCATGGCTTTGCCAAACTGCATCAGGATGTTACTATCAAATCTGGAGCGGATTTGCGGCTTCATTGTGGGTTCCTCAACAGCATTTTATGCTGTGTTTATTTTTATCCGGGTCTTTCGTCAAGGAAATGTTACTTTTTTCCTGCGTGTCATCTTCAGGTTATCATATCACTATCATACCACATGCCCATGCGGTAAGATAGCGGTATGAAGGAGGTCAAAGCAGAGCATAATTCCGGGCTTGACATAAAAAGCAAGTTGGGCTGAACTGAATTCATTAAAAATAATAACCACGAGGATAGCCTTTATGATCACTGTTTACGTAAACGGAAAAGCCACGCAAGTGCTTAAAAACACAAAGGTTCTGCATGCCTGTGCCAAAGCGGGATATCCCGTTCCGCATCTCTGTTATCACGAAGACCTTCCCGCCTTCGGAAACTGCGGTGTCTGTATGGTTGAAGTGAATGGACGCACCTTACGCGCCTGCTCCACCCCCTGCGAAGAGGGTATGCAGATTAAAACCACCGGCAAAAAACTGCTCGATCTGCGTCGTGATGCGCTGGAAATAATCCTCTCCAATCACCCCAATAACTGCCCCGAATGCGTTAAAAACGGCCGCTGTGAACTGCAAGATCTGTCGCAAGAGCTCGCCATCCGCCACATGCATCTGAAAAAAGTGCGACGCAAATACAAAGGCCGAGACGAATCCTCCCCCTCCATCACCCTGGATCAGTCCTATTGCGTGCAGTGCGGACGTTGCGTTTACGTGTGCAATGAGATTCAGGATGTGCATGCTTTGGAGAATTCCGAACGTGGCTTCAATACCTTTGTGGGACCCACCTTCAACCGTCCCTTGGAGGAGACAGAATGCGTGAAGTGCGGTCAATGCAGCGCTCACTGCCCTGTGGCGGCAATTTACGAGAATGATGATTCCGATGCCCTCTGGGCTGCTCTTGACAATAAAGATCTGGTTTTGGTGGCACAGGAAGCCCCCGCGGTCAGGGTTGCCCTGGGTGAAGAATTTGGCATGAAACCCGGCACCAACGTGAAAGGCAAGATGTATAGCGCTTTACGTGAACTGGGCTTTAACTATGTGTTTGATACAAATTTTGGGGCAGATCTCACCATCATGGAAGAAGCCAGCGAGTTTGTGCATATATTTACCAAACACCCTGAAGAGTTTCCGCTGATCACCACCTGTTGTCCTTCCTGGGTGGATTTTCTGGAAAAATTCCATAGTGACCTGATCCCGCATTTCTCGTCCTCCAAATCACCGCATCAGATGGTGGGCACTATCGTGAAAACCTATTGGGCGGAAAAAATGAAGCTCGATCCGTCCAGGATCTTTCTGGTTTCGGTAATGCCTTGCACCGCCAAGAAATACGAAATCGAACGGATGGAGGATATGTACGCTTCGGGACATAAGGACGTTGACCTCACCATCACGACCCGTGAACTGGCACGCATGCTGAAAACCCGCGGTATCGACCTGGCTCATCTGCCGGACAGCGAAGCCGATAATCCCCTGGGTGAATACAGTGGGGCAGGAACAATCTTCGGAGCTACAGGTGGGGTGATGGAAGCTGCGCTCAGAACGGCTTTCCACCTTGCCACAGGCAAGGAACTTCCCGATCCCAAGATTGACTTTGTGCGAGGTGGGAAAGGCATCAAAAAAGGGAAAATCGAGATTCTGGGAAAAGAAGTGAGGATCGGCGTTGCTTCAGGTTTGGGCAACGTTTCCAAACTGATGAATGAAATCAGGGACGCCAAAGCCAAAGGCATTGAGCCACCCTATCATTTCGTGGAAGTAATGGCTTGCAATGGTGGTTGCGTTGGCGGTGGCGGACAGCCCTACCGCTCTACGAACAGAATCCGCATAGCCCGCGCCAAGGGACTCTACAAAGAGGATGAGCAATGCACCCGTCGTGAATCACACAACAATCAGTCCATCCAGAAGCTCTACAAGGAATTCCTGGGCAAACCCAATTCCGAAAAAGCCAAAAAGCTGCTGCACACCAGCTATCTGGCCAGACCGATCGTGATCAGCAAGAAGTGAGATAAAAGCTAACACTTCAGCAGATAATAAAAGTGGATTTCGGCTCAAACGACTCGTCAATCCTGGCTTGATCTGGAAACCACTTAGATTTCGTGCTAATACTGAAACACAATAAAGTTCTTGACACAAAAAGCCTTATGGATAATTTCACCAAAAGAGGGAGTTAACTCCCTGATTTGGCAATAGTGAGGTGATAATGCTGATTAAAAGAGAGATTACGGATATCGCAATATCCCTGTCCAAGGCTTTTCGGGTTGTTACAATCACGGGACCCCGTCAAGCCGGAAAAACCGTTCTGGCTAAGATGTGCTTTCCTCAGCATAAGCAGTTCGATCTGGACGATCCCCAGCTTCAGATGCTCTGGAAATCTGATCCCAAGGCATTTTTCGCTGACCGGCAAGGCTTATACTTCCTGGATGAATTTCAGAATACCCCTGACATGCTGAATTACATTAAAATTATCGCTGATGAGGTAAACGTTCCGGGACAATTCATCCTTACAGGGAGCAATCAATTTGAGTTTATGCCCCGCCTAAGCCAGTCCCTGGCTGGAAGAACTGCCCTCCTGAAACTGCTGCCCCTTACCTGGAAAGAAATGCATGAGAACGATTTACCTGGATTATGGAATGCTCTGCAAAGGGGATTTTATCCCGCCCTGTTAGAGCCTTTGATGAATCCCGATGCTTACTATAACGCCTATCTGGGAACTTATCTGGAAAGGGATATCCGGTCTTTGGCTCTGGTGCGTGATTTATCTCAGTTCAGGCTCTTTCTGTCTCTTTTAGCCGGAAGAACAGGCTGCGAACTGAATAAAAACAAGCTTTCTGCCGATACCGGTGTGGACGTAAAAACTATCAGCCATTGGTTGTCTCTGCTGGAGATAGGCAGTATCATCTTTTACCTGCGACCCTGGTATAAGAATTGGAAAAAGAGGATCGTGAAAAGCCCCAAGCTGTATTTTACGGATACGGGACTGGTTTGCCATCTGTTGGGTATCCCTGATGGTATCACCTTGCAAAATCATCCCTTACGGGGTGAGATCTTCGAAACTTACGTGATGGGTGAGGTATTGAAACATTACCATAATAGGGGGCAAAATCCCGGCTTATATTACTTGAAAGAGAGAAACGGGATTGAGGTCGATTTGATCGTGGATCACGGCATAAACCAAACGCTTATGGAGATCAAATCAGGTTCAACGATGAATCCTGCATGGCTTGATAACCTGAAAAAATGTGCAGCGTTGAATCTCCAACCTCATAAGTTGATTCTGGCGTATGGAAGTTTTGAGAGTTTTACAATGTCATCCGTAAACATAACCGGTTTTGCGGATATTGGAAGAGTTCTTGAGATGTAACATGATAAATGCGTGCATTCATGGATAATCCTTTCACGATCCGCTCAGCAACTATAGACGATATCGAAGCTATCGCCACGGTGAATATCCAAAGCTGGAAAGAAACATATCCCGGAATTATGCCTGCCCAAAGAATCGCCGCCCTGAATCTGGAAGGCTGTATGCGCAACTGGAAACTGAGTCTGGAAGCCGGTTCACTGGTTTTTGTGGCAGCTGTGGATGATAGAATAATCGGCTTCGCTGCAGGCGATAAAAACCGCAGCAACGAACACTGTGAAACGGGACTTGGTGATAAATGCGATTGTGAACTTGCAGCTATCTATATCTTGCAGAAATACCATAAACAGGGGATCGGTAAAGCATTGGGGCTGAGGTTTGTGGCTTCCATGCAGGAACAAGGACACCGAAGCATGGTAATCTGGGTAGCCGAAAAGAACCCGGCTACAGGCTTCTATAAAGCCCTTGGCGGAGAACTGATAGACCGTAAGTTTCTGATGGTATGCGAAGAAGC
>CAZNGW010000055.1:0-18188 GCA_964572925.1 uncultured Candidatus Cloacimonas sp.
GTCTTTTTTTTGCAAATTTTGCTTTGCTTGTCACCCATTCTTGGTGTTCCTAAGTTCAGACTCATTGCACAAAGCCCAGAGCGTTTAAATCTTCAGCTTCCTTGCACTATGGGTGCATTAAGCGTGAACTAAGGGTGCAACCCATAATTCACGCTTATTGCTCAGTCAGATTGAGCAAGTTTGGTGCAATCATCTTCATAGAACAGCGAAGTAGAATTGTTGTCTATTGTTGTGTATAAACTTATATCATATCTTGCCATACCCTTTAGCACAACCATACACTATCTCTACAGATAGAAATCTTATTGGTTTGGTTTTCCGATTTTTATAATTATATTATCTACTGATATATATTTGCTATTCTACCAACGAAGCCGATGAAAAGGAGTTCAAGATGAACAGGTTTTGTTTTCTGGTACTATCTATTCTGATGGCAGTCGGTTTAGCTGCCCTGCCGCCTCAATTCAGCGTTTCCGTGCCCCCCACCTCAATCCGCAGCTCTTTTTACGACTACATGCCGGGTGGCTATATGGACACGCCTGTTGTAGTTCAAACCCCTGAAACAGGTGGTGATATCTATATGATCTTTCACTGTCGGGACACTGCTGTCTCAGAACGTAAGATCCGTCTGGCCAGGATCAGTCAGAATGGAAATCTGGAGCTTGACAATAGCTACAGTCTGGTTAACAGAGCCCAGGGTTATCCGTCCATAACTCTGGATGAAACAAGCGGTATTCCGCTTTTTGTGTGGCATGAAACAATCAACGGCAGTAACGGCAACAATCTGGACGTAGGCTTTTGGGCAGGCGATCTTGATGGAGTAACGATTCCCGAATGGGAACCCGTGATTGCGATAGACAATCCTTTTACCCTCAATAACTTCAGTGGAAATGAATTTGTCTGGCCAAGCGTGGCTATAGGCCCCTCTCCGCTTGCAAATATGCACCGGGTTTATGTCCTGGCCCGAAACCTGACATCCTATACCACAGGTTACAATGGGCACAATGTGCTGCTTGCCTATCGTGATTTCGAATACGATGACTTCAATATGGGCGATATCTACGGACCCTGGAACTACGTTAGCATTCCGCAGCTGGACGATTGGTTTTTCAATCCTGCTGGCTTTGAAAGGCAGTTTGACGGCACTCTGATCTGCCGCGAAGATGGTAAGATATACCTCATTGGCAATCACAGTGTGCAATTCCAAGACCAATACAATGCTGTGGACAGGTTTTTAACCGTATTTGTAAATGACAGTTATGGAGAGAGTGCCTGGCGTCAGATAAGTGTAATGGCAGAGCAGATTCCCTCTCAGGTCAGTAATACTCCAGCCGGATGGGAACTGAATACGATGGTCTTTGTGCCGATCCATAGCAGCCACTTCAACGTAATAATGGACAGCGACTTGCGCATTCATTATCCGCAGCTTTTCACAGCGTTCGATATCGACGGTAATTACTATCCCTGGATGTATTCGGTGCGGGATGTGGTTTTCGATACCGTTACCGAGAACTTTGCCATCCACGATCTTTTCCCCCAGGGAGCCAGCCCCAATTCAAATCCCTGCTACACACCCTGGGACGTGAATGAAGACCATCTGGTGGACGATCCGGAAATGAACCTACCCCTACATTTTCCTTTTTGCTATTACGATCCCACCGCGCATTCCGATGCCATGCAGTATTTCTACAATCTGGTTAAAATCACTGAGCCCAATTCAAGCGGAGTAATGGCTTGCGTATGGTCTGACAGCCAAAGCGCTTTGCTGAATCCTGCTCTCACTGGACCAGATACCTATATCAGCATTTCACCCGATAATGGCATTACCTGGCTTGACCCGATCGTGTTGAATCCTCTTGAAAACCCCACCCCAAACGGCACGATGACCTTCGTATATCCGGCGAAGAAATTGATCCCCGTAGGTAACGACAATCAAGGTAACCCCATTTTCAGGCTATTTTTAATGTTTTTCGACGATAACCAATGGGGTGCGGCTGCTTTATCCGGCTCTGAATTTATTCCCGATGGCGGAAATGTAAGCTATATGGCATTGGATATCACGGTTCCTGTTTCTGCCATCGGCGATCACGAGTTACCACAACCACAATTGAAGCTGAGCCTTTACCCCAATCCCTTTTCCTCAAACTGCAAGATCGCCATCGAGGGATTGGGTAGGCAGAGTCCACAATTGGAGATATATAACCTGAAAGGACAGAAGGTTCGAAGTCTTGGCTTCAACAGTGGCACAGAAATCACCTGGGACGGCAAAGACGATACCGGTCACAAGCTGGCTGCCGGAATTTACATCGCCAAAGCCTGGTCAGGCAAGCAAAGTGCAGTCCGCAAGCTGGTGAAAAGGGACTGAGTTAGCCGGAAATAGTTGCACAGATTGGGATTGGATATCGAATTAAGCCCCGGAAACCCGGGGCTTTCAATATCACTCATCTGTTCCTCATTCCTGCGAAAGCAGGAATCTCATTAACTTCTGGAGAATCCGGATCAAGTCCGGAATGAGGTAAAGCAGAATCTATTTCAACAGCGTCATCTTTTTATTCCAGTGCTTCTTACCGATTGTCATGCGGGTAAAATAGACTCCACTGGCAAGGGCTCGGCCATTCTTGTCACGGCCATCGAAATTGAACTTGAAATATCCGGCTGCAGCATGTGAAGCCTTGTAGGTTCGCAGCAACTGACCTTTCAGGTTCAGGATCTCAAACGTCACATCTCCCGGTTCAGCCAGACCATAGCGAATTTCCGTATTGGGATTGAAGGGATTGGGGAAATTACCGATCAGCAGGCTGGCTTGCGGTTTGGGGATCTCTGGATCTTTCAGAGTGCGGATCGAGATAGGACCGAAGATGCTCGGTCCTCCATCTTCGTTGATCGCTTCCAGCCAGTAGTAATAGTCCGTCAGTTCAACCGTGGTGGTGTCGGTAACGGTATAGGTTTCAGTTTCTTCCAGCCAGGGCATGAATTCCCCGGTCTGATTTGCTGTTTCATGGTTGTTTGTGGTTGCCCGCCAAAGGTTGAAGCCTGTGATTCCGGGAACTTCATATTGGAACCAATACCACTTTTCCCAAGCCAGAACCACTTTGTTCTGCGGATTCAGGCTTGCCGTAAAGGGGAATAAATATGGGGGTAAAACAGGTGACGGATCAGCAAAGCAGAAGAAAAGCTCATTGGCATTGTCATAACTGACAGGAACGGTGAAATATGCTGTAGTGGCAGTCCAGTTCAAGCCTGCCGCCATCATAAGCCACTCCCCTTCGCTGCCAATCTTATAGCCCATCAGCATAGGTTTATAGCCCAGATTGTGATAGATCACTAACTGCGCACCGCTAAAATTCGCTCCACTAAGGTGGATATCCATTCCCATTTCCGGAAAAGGTGTGCTGAGGGACTGATAGCCCGTAACAGCAGTAATATGGTCTTGAACCCCGCTGATCCCTTTTATGCTGATGGCAGGGGTAACAGGTGCCACATCAGGAATGCTTACTGCCGGCAGGCCGCAATAGATGGAATCACCATAAACAAGGATATAATCAGTTTGGGAATCGGCCATGATCCTGATGTTGTCTATTGCTGCAGGTGGTTGAAGGCCATAAAGCCCATCATTGATCCAGCTAAACACCAGTCCTTTGGTTTGACCGTTATACTCAGCCGGAATGTCCAAAGCGGCTTCCTGCCAGGTATCATGCAAATTGAAGGTTCCACCCAGTTGCCCTGATAGAAGTTGTTCTCCAGGTGTGGGTGAGCTTCCAACCGGGATAAGGTATACCCGCAAGAAGTCATTGTAGGGGCCGGAACCCTCACCTTTGGCTTTCCAGCCAAAACGAAGTTTATAGTTGTTTTCGCTGGCTGGCAAACTTATGTAGCGCATTAAATGGGATTTTGACCTTCCATTGGTATCGTAGCTGTTGCTGGCGCCGCCATCATGGCTGATATAGATGCTGTTGTTTCCGCTTTGGCTGGTTGCCAATCCCCAAGCCCAACGGTTCGGCTGACCATCATCAATGGCTGACCATCCTCCTTCATCAGCTTCAAAGCCTTCTACAAAAGGAGCGGTTTTGGCCTCGGTGCAAGATGCGCTTACAGCGAGACTGATGCTTTCCGAATCCGCGTTATGAGTGATCAGCACATTTCCTGCATAATCTCCAGGACTATCAGGATTGAAAATCAGGGAATAAACAACCGTGCTGTCGGCAGGAATGGCAAAACTGAGCACATTACGGCATCCCTCTGTTCCGGCTACTTCAACCGTAAAGCCATTGGGGGTAGTGATTTCCCCGCTTAAGATACCTGCCCCGCTATTGCTGATGGACAGGCTACGATAGGAAGAAAAACCAGGCAATACATTCCCAAAGCCCAGATTAGGAGCAGTAACCTCGATTTTGGGGTCAGTGGCCACATGCAGCAATTCAAGCTTGATATTTGGACGATGCTGCGAAGTTTGACCACCCATAAACACATTGGTTTGGCTGAATGTATTATTGCGGGTAAAGCGATAACCATCCGGAACCTCGCTGTAACGAACGAATCCGCTTTCTGCGGAAGCCGTCATGGTGCCAAATGCTGAGTCCACTAACAGGTTGTCAAGCCCGTTCCAGTAAAAGGGTGTTTCAAACTGGATCATCTGATAACCGCCAGAAAGCGGCAAATATGAATAATTGTAATAAACCGTAACCAGGCTGTCGCTGGTTTCCCAGTTAGCTGCATTCGGAGCGGGAGTATTTTTCAGCCTCAGGTTAAATCGCACCAGGGGTAACTGGGGCGCCGATTCCACATAGTATCCCAAAGCAGTAATATATATTGGCCCATATATCCCCATGGCATTCAGCTCGCTCACCTGATACACCGACTGGCCATGCAGGCTGCGGTAATAAATGTTTACCGGGCAGGCTTCAGTAGGCCCGGTGATATCAGTTCCGTTGCCAATTTCCACTTCCGAAAGAGTTACTTGGCGGGGCGACACATTTATTGTTTGAGTTGCTTCGGATTCTCCTGTTTCATAAACTGCGATCACATTGTAACTATAGGTGTTTCCATTTTCCACTTCAGTATCGCCGTAGATCAAGTCCGTGGTGGTGGCCAACTGGAATCCGTTGCGCATAATCCGGTAATAGAGAGGCTCACCGACTGGGGGAGCCTGCCAGCGCATCAGGACAATTCCGTCTCCACCTGTTGCCTGAAAATGCAGGGGTTCCCAATAGTAGCTGCCAAAGGGGGGGAAAACAACCTGATCCAACCAGGCACAATCGTTTCCAGATACGGCCTCAGTGTCCTTTTCATAAAGCCAGCTGAAAGTCCGCACTCCGGGATTGATCGGGAAACTGGAATAGCTCCAGTTCTGTTCGCCTGACCATTCACCCAGCAAAACTCCGTCCACCAGAAATCTTAACATTCCGTGCTCAGCCCGTGAAGAGACTTTTTTGTAAAAGCTGATCTCACCTGCTGAGGTAACATTAAGTCGCAGTGATAATTCCGAACTCGCATCATAGCCAATCGCTCCTGAGCGGACAGATCTGCTTCCTGTGAAGGCTTCAGTGCTGTCCGGCAACCAGGGAGAGGCATTTCCATACCACATGTAGGCAGAAAAATCACCGCTTTCAAAGCCTTCATCGGCTGTCTGAACCAAGTAAACATCACATTGAGCCATACCGTTGTTATTATCGTTATCGGTAACCACCGCCTTGATTGTATGCAGCCCCGAGCTTGAATTTGTGGTTTCCCAATTCCAGCTGTAGGGAGCTTCGATATCCGTATATACCGGTTCGGTGCCATTATCCAGGTAGAATTCCAGTTTGGTTACACTTCTTCCGGGATCAGTAGCCGCTACGGTCACCAGGATGCTTTCGCCAAGATTGAGAATGGCATTGGCAGGCGGATAGGTAATGCTGCAATAGGGAATGGTGGGATTCACCAGCATCAAAGCCGCATTGGCATTCACCATGCCATATCCTGTATATCTGTCCCAACCTGCACCCCCATCGATGGTCATATCCGTAGCGCTTTGGGTAAGAACGCTGCGAACCTGATCGGGAGTAAGCATGGGATCCTTGGATTTCACCAAAGCTGCCACACCCGCCGCATAAGGAGATGAGCAGGAAGTTCCATTGAACCACATAAAATAATTGCCGTTATCATAACCATTGGATCCGCTGATGTCGGTAGCGGGCAGAATCGTGGGAGCCATCAGGTCTACCGCATTGGCCGCATCCTGAGTATTTACCCCATAATTCGAACCCCACCAGTTTTCGCCATCTGAACTGCTGGGGCTTTTACGCTGGCCGGTGGGACTGGCTGCGCCGACTGCGATCACATTGATGTGCTTGGCCGGATAATAGACCGTGGAAGTATTATTATTCGCAGTACTGGCAAAGAGGGTAACCCCATGCTCGTAGGCATAGGTAAGGGCAGCATCAGTTCCAGGTGAACTGCCAACGTTGATGTTTGCACCAAAGCTCATGCTGGCAACATGGACGTTATTGTCACCTGCATGGATCAAAGCGTTTTCGATCGCTGAAAAAGGGATGTCGCCGTTGGTGGTAACTATCTTGAGGGGCATAACGCTGCAACCGCCTGCAATACCTGCAACCCCGACCCCATTATTGGCCTTTCCTGCTGCAATTCCGGAACAACAGGTGCCATGACCCTGTTCTGCACTGTCATCGAAGGGATTGGTATCATTGTCGCCATAATCGTAGCCGGGAACCAAACGCAGATCAGGATGAGCCAGATCAACCCCGGTGTCCAGAATTGCGATTAAAATACTGTCCACTCCATAGCCCTGAGACTGATCCCAGGCAAGCTGAGCGTCACTGTCAAAACCGGGGGTTCCAACTCCGGGCCCGCTGTGGCCTCCGCCTTGATAGCCCGGCAATTGGGCAGTGTTATTGTGCCCCCAATTATTGGGATAATAGGTATCGTTGGGAATATCCGTCAAGTAGGCATAATATTCCGGGCAAACCTCTTCCACCAACGGACTTTTCCTGAACAGGGCAAGCGCATTCTCCACAGTGGTTTTGCCATTCAATCTAATAATGAACCATCGGTCAAAACCGGTTTGCTTTTCCCAGGCTTTGTCTTTCGGATGAATATGAGCGCGGATCACCCCAAGTCCGCCACATTGACGGAAAATGCCGTCCAGTGTGGAATTTTGAAACTCCGATGTTTCAGAATAGGCGAGTTCGGGTAAATGGGAGCGAAGAATAGCCTCAGAGGTCAGTTTTACCTTGATGCGATCAGAAGCAAAGAGCGGACGCTGGTCCGTAAAATTGCCCGGAAAAGCATTGGCAAGCAGTAATCCTGCTACAAAGAGACATAAAAGGGCGACAGATATTTTTTTCATATTGGGCATGCCATGCAAGATTTGTTCCTTTCTCAGCGAATGTGATGTGGATTCCGAATAACTTGCACCCAAGCCGGCAGAATTAGCGGAGACAAACACGATAACTGTCTTTAATACAGGGAGATAAGGTCAAGGAAAGAAAAGCACAATTTTCTGAGTTGCATCCACCTGTCTTACTGCCACCTTTCTCGCTGTGCATCTGCCACCCGAAACCCACCCGTATCCCACCCCAATCCCATCCGCGAGGGGTTCGGGTGGTTTTCGGGCGGTATTCGGGTTGGGAAGAAGGAAGCCCAGAGCCTTGTCTTCTCCTGGCCTTTGCAGGAAAGAAAGCCGGGGAGGGTGTCAAAAAAAACTTGACTAAATTCAGCGTTTCAAAATGCTGTAGCCAAGAAGTAAATATCACCTAAGGACGCCGATTATGATCAGAAACCTACAGCTTATCAAAAGCCACTCGCAGCTCAAGGAACTTGGCAGCTATCTGAAATACAGCATTTTAAAGGAGCTGATCAAGGCTCCGGCCACCTGCCAGCAGCTTGCCACCCTCTTTGATCACAGCAAGCAGAAGATACACTACAACCTTAGCCAGATGCTTTCCGAAGGCCTGCTGGAGATTGTGGAAGAACCCTTGGGCAGCAACCGGGAAGTATATTACCGGGCTACCGCCAAAAGCTACGTTCTGGACTTCGCCATCGGCCTGGAAGCCAATGACAGGATCCTGGACAGCCGGGCCATAATCGGAGGAATTTTGGAACAGGAGCACAGGATCAGCCTGGAAAACATCGCAGCCAAACTGCTGGATCAAGCCTTCAAGCTCAAAAAAGGCGACCGGATCCTGATCAGCACTGGCAAATTCAACCTCCCGCTGGTGGAGAAACTGATGCTGGAAGCTGGGCGCAGAGGGATTATCACCTCTTTGATCTATCAGGACATGGAACAGCTCAAAGCCAAGTATGAAAGCTATTCTTTGGCGGCTTTCCAGGCCGACTACGAGGAATTCAACCGACTGCTGAAGAATTCTGACATGTTCCTGAACCTGAATGGCGAATCCCGATCTCTGGAACTGCGTGATCCGGAAAAGCTGATGTTGCGTAACCGCATGCTGGAAAAAGGCCGACAGATAATTCAAGACAAAAAGATCAGGATTGCGGTCATGCCCGGGCTGCTGAACGACACCCTGTCCGATCAGGCGATTGAGAGTGAACTCCAATTCTGGCGTGCTCTGGATATCGATTACCCCAAATTATGTAAACAAACCCTTGAAATGTGTCAAAAATTTATGGACAAAGGCCACGTTGACCTTAGCACTCAGGAGGAAGTCCTGCGCTTTGAGATAGAAAGAATCTGGGCAGAATGTGGTTCGTTTGGCAACAATAAATTCCATTCCCCCGTGATCAACCTCCCTGGAGGAGAAATCCTGATCATCCCAAAGCCGGAAAGCATGAAGGGCAGAATTGTAGGTGACCGGGCATTTGCCTTTGGCGAAGAGATATCCCGTCCTCAAATCGAGATCAGGAATAACGAGATTATACATTTTTCAGCCGAATCCAATGAACGGCTGCTGGCCAAAGCCATTGCTGCAGGCGGTTTGGATGGGCGCAAAGTAGCATTGATCTGTTTGGGTACCAACGACAATATCAGGTTGGGCGACATCGATAACGCCCTCAAACATAAAAGCAACGGATTTCTGAGCCTTTTTTGGGGAAACAACCGTGCTCTGGGAGGTTCTGTTTCAGGAACCCAGGAATGGTTCGTTCAGGTTGAGAATCCCGGCATAAACTTTGTATAGTGAGGAAACCATGAAACACTTCTTTATCTTAATCATCCTGTTGCTCTGCCTGGTTCCCGTTTTCGGGCAATGGCACGTGGACGAGAACTTTGATAACCTGACCACCCTACCCCAGGGTTGGACCACCCATGATGACGGCGATGGCATGATCTGGAGAAACCTGAACAATGCCAGCCATGCCTATTCAGGAACCCGGGCTGCCTTCTGCGACAATTATTTTCCGAACCAGAATGCCGATTGGCTGATTACCCCCCAGCTTACCATTGCTCCCGGTGATTCGCTGAAGTTTTACACCCGCAGTTGGATCAGTACTGAGAACTTGAAGGTCTACGTTTCAAATACCGGAACCGCAGTTAATAATTTTACCACGCAAATCCTGAACCTGCAAAATATCGGAACTGCTTATCAGGCCGTGTCCATAAGCCTTGCTGCCTTTTCAGGACAGAATATCTATATCGGATTCCTCTGGAACTGTGTGAATTACGGAATACTGATCGATGATGTAAAAATCGGCCAGCCCCTTCTGATAACCCCAGAACTTAACCTCCCCGATAGCTTCAGCTTCTTCCAGGGTGAAAGCCACAACGTTGATTTCAGTCAATACGTGGTCACCAGTGATATGAACAATGCCCAGCTTAGCTGGCAAACACCTCAACATATTACTGTATCGGCTGTGGGCTGGCAGGTTACTTTCAGCTCTCCCGATTGGAGCGGAACCGAAGCCTTGGTGTTCACCCTGTTTGATCCCTTCAGCAGTCTCAGCGCCACAGATACGGTTTCGATAGTGGTAAGTCCGCCCCCGCTGACCGACCTTGCTTTAACCACAATTGAGTCGCCCCGCCCGATAGAATATGTGAATTCGACATTCACCCCCAGAGTGCAGGTCTTTAATAACGGCCAGAACTTGTGGGATGCACAAAGCACCCTCTGGCTGACAATTGTGAACGGACAGGGAACCACAGTGCATACGTCTTCCGCCACATTGTCGCAAGTTCTGGATCCCGGACAAAGCGTTCCCTTCATCTTCGCTCCCGTTTCACTGGAAACCGCAGGCGATTACAATGCCTCATTCTGGATCGACGTTAATGATGGCAATCCAACCAACGATACAATCGCCCGCAACTTCAGTTTGGTCTTAAGGGTAAGTGCAGGAGGCCCGGATGCGTTTGGATTCCGATATATTGACAACACTGCCGTAGGCGGTCCGGAATTTAACTGGATCGATATCAGTTCCACGGGAACCTCCTCTGTAATGTTTGGCGTTCCGACCTGGGGTGGAGACGACAATTTTTCTGAACCCATCCCCTTGGGCTTTGATTTTCCTTTCTATGGAAGCAGCTATCAGACCGCCCACATAGATATCAATGGAGAAATCCTGCTGGCTCCCAATAACTGGTATGACGCATATCCTTCCGATGGCTGGGATGGCGATGGCAATATGTTCAACTATATGTATCCCATTCCCGGTTATGCTCAAATGCCGGCTTTGATCTCGGTCTACTGGGATGACCTGGAAGCCGATCAGGGAACCGGTAACGTTTATTTCCAAACCTTTGGAACCACCCCCAACCGTTATACCGTGGTGCAATGGCACAATGTCCGCTTCCATGCCGGAACTGGAGGAAATTCACTCCTGGATTTCGAAGTAATTCTGTATGAAAACGGTGAGATAGTAATGCAATATAATAGCACTGCCACCGGCCAAACCGGAGCCTCCATTCCTCATGAAAACGGGAAAAGCAGCACTGTCGGTATCCAAAATGAAAGCGCGACTATCGGACTAAGCTATCTGCGTGAGATAGTGCAAAACAATAGCTATGTTGGAGTAGAGCCTGCCGGAAACCTGCTTTTTGACGGTCTGGCGATTAAGTTCTACAGCGGCCAGGATCAACAGGCACCCTTCATATCGCATAGCCCCGTAGGAAATACTTTCAATCTGTCGCCCCTGCTTACAGCCAGGGTAGTTGACCTTTCCGAGCTTGCCTCGGTTAGTCTGCACTATAACATAGGTGAGGGCTGGAACACTCTCGACGGTATGCATACCGGAAACGGTTATTACAGCTTTGCCGTGCCGGCACTTCCTTCAGGATACGAACTGCAATATTACTTCAGCGCAGCGGATGTTTTGGGCAATAGCGGAACCCTGCCAGCCAATGCACCCAATGAGATTTTCCAGTTTAAGCTGTTGCCCTCTGCTGAAACCCAGGTTTTGATCGCCTACAGCGGTTCCCAGGACTACCAAAGAGTGGAACTACCGCTTTATGAGGCGCGCTTGCAAGCTCTGAATATCCCCTACGATATTTATAACTGGGAAGAATTTGACGATTACCAGTTCCCCACCCAGTATTCCACCCTTCTGGCTTATGCCAGCGTGGGCAGCCAAAGTCCCAAGGCACTCTATTTTGCCCAGGCTTTGATGAACTACATGGGTTCTGGAACCATAGATAACCGCAAGAATGTGTTTTTCTCCTCCGATGGCTGGGCTTTTTCCCAGGGCGGGACCCCCAATTCAAACGCCATGAAACAGCTTTTCAATGCCTATTTCCGCAGCTACTACGTTGCAACAGGACTGGGCGGAGGAACCAACGGCCTGGGTGGCCCTGAGGTTTTCAACTATCAAAACGGAACCATCCTCTGCCTTGACAGCTCTCCCATTGGCAATGCCGGAATTGAATATTCGGTATATGCCAACAGCCCTGATTGTATGTTTGCCTACGACGCTGTTCCCGATTGGTACACAGACATAGCACCCTATCCTGAGATTGGTGCCCAAAATGCCTTTGCCTTCGAAGGTGGGCCCTTCAGCGGCCATGCTTACCTTTATCATGGAGTGTGCGCCACTTCAGTGGATACGCCGGTTTACCGTGCCTTCTACCTGAGCTTTGACTTAAGCCAGATAAATAACCAAACCCAGAACCAGCAGCTCTTTGCAGACCTGATGGATTGGTTCGGTGTACAGCCTTCTGCAATCGATGATAATTCTGCCCCGCTTTCAGTTAATGCCCTGAAAGGCAACTATCCCAATCCTTTCAATCCAACCACCACGCTCGAATTCAGCCTGGCCAAACCAAGCCAAACCGAACTGAGTATTTATAACCTGAAAGGCCAGAAGGTAAGAACCCTGGTCTTGGGAAGCATCGCCCAAGGCACTCACAAAGTGGTGTGGAACGGTTTGGACGATAAAAACCAGACTGTCGGCAGCGGGATCTACTTTGTCCGCTTTAAGGCAGGTAACTATTCTGAAACTAAGAAGATAACCCTTGTTAAGTAAGGAGAAAAGATGCGTAAAGCCCTTATTCTGGTCATCCTCAGCCTGATTTTTTGCACCTGGCTGAAAGCAGACGATTATTACATCGGAACCGGCACTGGAACTCAAAACTATGTGCCCTTATACGGTTACAACAATTATGGCTGGAGCAAGTTCTTTTTTACCGCCGATGAACTTCAATCTGCCGGCATGAGCGGAACTGTTCAGATTACCAGAATTGCCTTCAGTTTGAGTGGAGGAACCTGGAATAACTACGTAACCGACAATCAGCAGGTTTATTTCCGCTATTTCTATGATAGTAGCTATGCTAGCACAGCAGCCAACTATCCTGGAACTTCAGGCTTCACTCAAGTGTATAATGGAAGTATTTCCTGGAATGGCCCGGGCTGGGTCGTAATTAACCTGGATACACCTTACAATCACAACTCGCAATGGGGGATCGAGATACTTTGGGAAAACCGGGATGGCAGTAAAACAGCCGGTCCACCCAAATTCAACTACACCAGCACCAGCAGTAACTTTAGAGCAGTCTACAAATATAGCGACAGCTCATTTCCCACCTCGTCAGGTTCAAGAACCTACAATCGACCAAACATTTGTTTCATGTCCCCGGCCACAGATGTTCCCAATCCTGCAGTAGTTGTATCTCCCTTGAACGGAGCTACAGACGTAGCGATCGATGCCAATTTGAGCTGGACAAGTGGAGGCGGTCAACCTGATGACTATCTCTTTTCACTCTGGAAAGCAGATCCTCTGGTTACCTATGAGAATAATCTGGTTACCACATCCACCAGCTACAATCCCAATTTCTACTTTGAATATGGCACCACCTATTACTGGAGAGTGATTCCACGCAACAGCTTTGGCCCGGCCTTGGGTTGTCCGACCTGGAGCTTTACCACTCTGGCCGATCCTTCCATAACAGCCTTTCCCTGGACGGAAAACTTTGACGGTACTGGCTTTCCGCCCAGTTCGGACTGGCAGATAAAAGCAGGTGTGCTGACAGATCCGGTTAATTTAACTCCCAGTTCTATCTGGGATCAGGATGACTGGCTGAATATAGCAGGAACCGACCAAGCTGCGGCTGTCAACATCTGGGGCACTGTAACCAACTGGCTGATCACTCCGCTTTTCAACATCACCGATGACAGCCAGGTGCTGATGTTCGATCTGGCTTTCCTGAAATACAATCAGCCACCCACAGGGATTCCACCAGCTTTAACCGGAGTTGATGACCGTTTTGCGGTTCTGATCGGCGATGGCTTCACCTGGAGCACTGCCAATATCGTCCGTGAGTGGAACAATTCCGGCTCAGAATACGTCCTGAACGACATCAGTCCCTGGGGTCAGAGAATCATCATCCCCTTAACCGGCCACACAGGACATCTCCGAATTGCTTTTTATGCAGGTTCCACCCTCAGCAATGCCGATAACGATTTCATGATCAACAATCTCTTTATTGGCTCATATCTGGCTGAGCCACAGGTAAGCGCAGTTTACAACTACGATCTTGATGCCTGCATTCTAAGCTGGAATGAAGTTAGCGGTGCCACCAGCTATGACGTTTACGATGCCGGGACTCCAACCGGAACCTGGAACTTTTTGGGCAATACCCTTACGCCTGGTTTTGAAGCTGGCTGCTTCAATGCCAAACGCTTTTACCGGGTAGTGGCAAAAAGGCCCTAAAGCAGCACATACAATCCGGCTTACAGCTTGGGCTGCAGATAGTTAACTTCCTTCACGGCATTTCTGCTTGACAGTGGATCAACTCTCTGCAGCCCTGTTTTTATATATTGCTAAGGAATAAAGTAAGTGTATCCTTAGGGCGGTTGTAATGATTACTTTGCACATAAGTTACCTGAACCGTGCGCTTTGGCTATGGAGCGAAGGCGAACTGATCGGTGAACAAAAAGACCTGAAACAAGCCCTCAAAAGGCTGGAGTTGAAGCTATCCCCAAAACTGCAAACAAGAACTCTCTATGCATGGCTGCCTTCCAAGGGGGGAACCCCTTTGCCCTCAAATCCTTTGCTTAACCGCAAAGTAATCCCGGGCAATCACAAACTCTGTTTGAGAGCCTATCCAGTGGAAGCTTTACCGCTTGGGTTTATTGAGTTTCACGATTTGCTCCTGGCTATTATTTCCGATACTTCTGTCTCCTTACCCGGCAGTTATTCTCTGGCATGGTTGCGTCAGGTTTATTCCCTTGCCTTGGATATCGTTTTGAAAGAGAATTTCATCCCCGGCCTGCTTTATAGTGACCAGAAATGGGAAGCGGTGTGGAAAGCATTACCGGATGACGAACAGATGCAGCTGTCCAAAGATCTGGCAGCTAAGATGCCGGGGGTATTCCGCTGTTTGAGCACAGCCCCGGATTCAGAACCCATGCAGCCCGCCTGGACGATTTTTAGCACTTTACTGGCATCCTTGGTTGATAGCTTTGGTCGCGATCGTTATCTCTCAGCGTCAAAAACCGAGGCTGATAACTTGCATGACGCCTGGCTGCACGCTCTGCAGAGCCCCGATCCCGCGATTAAATGGAAAAATGCCGAAGAAATAATGGATTTAGCTCACACCCTGGAAGAATGGGGGCGGCGCGTCAATCTGGTGCATGAATCTCAGATGAAGCTTTGTTTCAAGCTGTCTGAGCCGGAAAATGAACAAGCTGAATGGGTTTTGGAATACCTCCTGCAATCCAAACAGGGTCAGGGTATTCTGATCCCCCTGGAGAATTATTGGAGGAAAGACAAAACCAGCTTGAATTACCTGAAAAACATAGGTTTCGACAGCGTTCAAATCCCGCTTATGCTGCTGGAGCAAGCAGCAGGTATTTATCCTGCCATCCTTCCCAGTCTGGAAAAAACACCCATCCACAATCTCTTGCTTGATTCTGCCCAAGCCTTCAGTTTCTTATCGGAATATGTGCCTCCTCTTTCCCAGATGGGTTTTGGGGTAATGCTTCCGGCCTGGTGGATGGGAAGAAACACCCAGCAAAAACTCAGCCTCAGCCTGAAGCTAAGCAGTCCCAAAATGAAGAGCAAAGCAGACCTCAGCCTGCAGAGCATCCTGGAGTTTGATTATCAGGCCTGTTTGGGGAAGCTGGACATAAGCCTGAAGGAGCTGGAAAGCCTGGCCAAATTGAAAGCGCCTTTGGTTCAAATCCGCGGCCAATGGACTTTTATCGATCACCGGCAGGTCGCGGAGACTATAAAATTCCTCAAACAGCAACAACAGGGCACCCTAACGGTAAACGAACTGGTAAAGATCAAGCTGGGGGCGAGCAATTCTCCAGTCCCCATAGAACAGGTCAGGGTCTAGGGGTGGGCTGCAAAATTTGTCGATGAACTTACAGGCGCAAGCGAACTCAGCCAGTTGAAACAGCCCGATGGCTTCAGCGGAACCTTGCGCAGCTATCAGATAAAGGGCTTTTCCTGGCTGGCCTTTTTACGCCAATGGGGTTTAGGAGCCTGCCTGGCCGACGACATGGGCTTGGGCAAAACTGTGCAGGCCTTGGCTATGGTGCAGCATGAAAAACACAAGGGTGAATGCAAGCCGGTGCTCCTTATCTGCCCTACCACCGTCATCAATAACTGGTTACACGAAGCCAGGCGTTTCACTCCAAACCTGCAAGTAGCGGTTCATCATGGCAGTTCACGGTTGAAAGAAAAAGATTTCTTCCAAATGACCAAGACAAGTGATTTGATTATCTCCAGCTATGGTCTTGTCTTTCGGGACAATAAATTCCTCAGCAAAGTAGCCTGGGCGGGAGTTATCAGCGACGAAGCTCAGAACATCAAGAATCCCGAATCCAAGCAAGCCAAAGCGGTGCGTAGCCTGAAAGCTGAGTATCGCATTGCCCTTACCGGAACCCCGGTGGAGAATCATGTTGGCGATCTCTGGGCAATTATGGAATTCCTGAATCCCGGGCTTTTGGGATCTCAGGAAAGATTCAGAACCAGATTCCATAAACCCATCACCCTCTACCAGGATAGGGAAAGCGCTGAGCTATTGAAAAAGATCGTTTCGCCCTTTATCCTGCGAAGGCTGAAGACCGATCGCTCCATCATCAAAGACCTGCCGGACAAAATCGAAACCAAAGAATATTGCCAGCTTACTAAAGAGCAGGCAAGCCTCTACCAAGCGGTGGCAAACGAGGTGGAACGCCAGGTGAAAGAGGCTGAAGGAATTGCCCGTAAAGGCATTATCCTGGCAGCTTTAACCCGGCTGAAACAGGTGTGCAATCACCCCGCTCACTACCTACAGGATAATTCCGACCTTACGGGCAGATCGGGAAAAGTGTGGCGCCTCCTCGAACTGCTGCAGGAGATCCTGGCAAACGGAGAACGAACCTTGATCTTCACCCAGTATGCAGAGATGGGTTTGCTGTTACAAAGGATACTGCAGGAACGCTTTGTCCGCGAAGCTCTCTTCCTGCATGGGGGAGTTACCAAGAAAAACGCGATGAGCTGGTTCAGCGTTTTCAAAGCGGAGATAGTGCACCTTGGTTTTATCCTGTCCTTAAAAGCCGGAGGAACCGGATTGAACCTGACCGCGGCAAACAATGTGATCCATTTTGACCGCTGGTGGAACCCGGCCGTGGAAAATCAGGCTACCGACCGAGCTTTCAGGATCGGTCAGCAAAAAAACGTCCAGGTGCACAAACTGATCGTAGCTGGCACCCTGGAAGAGAAAATTGACGAATTGATGATCAGAAAACTGGAGATATCGGACAAGGTTCTGGATTCGGGAGAAAAAACGCTAAGCGAGCTCTCCAACGCCGAATTCAAAAACCTGATAACCCTATCAGCCTCTGCCCTGGGAGAAGAATAATGGGATATTGGGATTATCCATACTTTCCGCCCTCCAAGCCAAAGGAGGCCAAGGGCGGCATCAAACTGAGCAGCACACGCGGTGCAATTACAGCAACCTGGTGGGGACAGCGCTGGCTTAGCACTCTGGAAGGCTTTTACATCGGGACTCGCCTCGCCCGAGGCAAATCTTATGCCCGCGGGGGCCAGGTTACCGAACTAAAGATCGGCGTGGGAAAGGTTAGCGCTATGGTTCAGGGCTCACGACCCTATCCATATGAAGTTGAGATTCTATTCAAACCCTATAACGACGAGCAATGGACCCGGATTCTGGAGCGTTTGAACGAAAATCCGCTCTGGACTGCCCAGCTTTTGAATGGCACAATGCCGCCCGAGATCGAAACCGTATTCACAGAATTGAAGCTTCCCCTGTTCCCGGAGCGAATGAAGGATATTGAAACCGAATGCAGCTGTCCGGACTGGTCAAACCCCTGTAAACACCTAGCCGCAGTTTATTACATACTGGCCGAAGCTTTCGACCGTGATCCCCTGGTGCTCTTTGAACTTAGGGGCAGAACTAGAAAGCAGATCATGGAACACCTGCAGGGCGGCACCTATGTTGTGAGCAGTGAAGATTTAACTCCCTTGCCCCCAGAATCCCTACCCCTGGATGTAGTTGGCTTCTGGGGAACTCAGATTTCCCGGCAGTTCATTCCTCCCCAACCATGCAGTTTACACGCCACCATCCCCAAGCGTTTAGGAAAAATCAGTTTCTGGAGATCATCAACCAACCTGCTCGAATGGATGGAAAAGCGCTATAGGATTGCTGTTTCCCATGCACTGGAGATAGTAGAAAGAACTGCAGCCCCCCCCCCAAAAAAAATTCCTGAGTAAATTGAGATGGTAAGGTAGCAGGATTCCCCTAGATGGTGTCGTCACGAGATTGCTAACCATAAGAATAAACAACGAATCTTAAC
>CAZNGW010000056.1:0-17983 GCA_964572925.1 uncultured Candidatus Cloacimonas sp.
AAAAAGAAAAGCTCTGCGTTTTTCCCATTGTTAACATCAAAACCTTCGAACTTGGCGGATTGGCATCCTAAACTACAATTCATCTCTGTCTCAATGGGGAACGAACTTAGAACCTGTCCCACAGCTTGGCAGCCAGCTCTCTTGACCTGGCTTTGATTTCGGCTTCGTCGATATCCAGCAGCAGTTCACCATTCCACATCAGAACTCTGCCTTTGCAGATAGTGGCATCAACCCTGGCCTGGGAAATGCCATAGATCACATGTCCGATCCAGGTATTTTGGTCCAGGGGGGTATGCGGGTCGTAATCCATCACGATAAAGTCTGCAGGGCCGCCTTCCACGATGGTTCCATGCTTGGGACCCCAGTATTTTTGGGCGATCAGGGGGTTATTGAACAGCAAGGTGGAAGCTATCTCCATGAAGCCCTTGGAAGGATCATTTTGTTTCCAATGCTGAGCCCAAAGTCCCACACGCAATTCTTCCAGCATGTTTACAGTCATGGCATCGGTGCCGAGTCCGACCTTGATACCCAATTCACTCATCTTGCAAACGTCAGCAATGCCGACGGCGTTGTTCAGATTGCTTTGCGGATTGGTGACAATGGCGGCACCCTTTTCTGCCACCAGCATCATTTCCTTGGGGTTCAGATGCACGCCATGTGCCAGGATGCTGTTGGCATTAATCAAGCCAAAGTCATTCAGTCTTTCCACCACACGTTTACCATAATGCTCCAAATTGAATTTCTCATCTGACTCAGCTTCAGCGGCGTGAATATGGGTTCCGCAGTCCAGATCTGTTACTAATCCAGCGATTTGGGAAAGGGTGTTGTCGCTCAGTGTAAAAGCGGCATGCATGCCAAACAGGGCTTTTAACTGCTCATCTTCGGCCATCTCGCATTGTTTTATCCAATCAGCGTTTTCTTTGATTCCGGCCTGGCAGATTTCCCCGCCATCGCGGTCAGAAACTTCGTAGCAAAGGCTGGCACGCAGTCCGGTTTCTTTAACTGCTTTGGCTACCTGGGTCAATGAACCGGCAACTGAGAAAGGTGAGGCATGATGGTCAATAATCGTGGTGGTGCCTTTACGGATGGCGGTTAGGGCGGAAATCAGCGCACTGATGTAGTTATCTTCCGCCAGCAGTTTCTTGTCCAGCCGCCACCACAGGTTTTCGAGCACCTCATTGAAGTTCTTGGATGGCGCAGCTTTGCCCAAGCCGGTCACCAGGGTGGAATAGAAGTGGTGGTGCGCATTGATCAAGCCAGGCATGATCAGTTTTCCGCCAACGTCAATGCATTCACATTCTTCGGTGGAAAGCTGTTCCGGGCTGGCTATCCTGATGATTTTGCCATCCTCAACCAGCAGCGCCATACCTTTCAGGATGGGCTTTTCGGCAATAAAGGTAAGAATATCGCCACCCAAAACTATGTATCTGTTCATTTTTTCTCCTGATTACTAAGAAATAGGGATACAAGGAAAAGGGAGATAGAGATATTTGTCAAGCCCTGTTTCACCTTTTCACTTTTCCACCTTTCCACTGGCTCTCTAACTCCAACCCTCCAGAATCCTATCATACCACTATCATACCACATGAACAAGCGGTATGAAAGCGGTATGATTGCCCTAAGATGGCAAGGCTGGCCAGACAGCCAAGAAAGATATTGACGAAATTCCTGCTTTGCAGATGGATAACATCAGCGAAGTGAAATGAAAGAAATACGTTTTCACTACTGAAAAGGAAAAGCCCATCTTCCCTCATCCCGGGCTTGACCCGGGATCTCCTTTAATTGCAGGAGATTCCTGCCTTCGCAGGAATGAGGATGCTGGTTTCTTTTCATGAAATAATAGTATGTTAGTAATTATGGAGCATAAATGCAGATAAACGGAAAAGATTATCGCTCGGTGTGGTTTGAACATCATCGGGTGAAAATGATAGATCAAAACAAGCTTCCGCACGAGTTCAGGATAGCAGAATACAGCAACTACCTTGAAGTTGCAAATGCCATCCGGGAAATGACAGTGCGCGGTGCTCCTGCCATCGGTGCTGCGGCAGCGTATGCTTTGGCTTTGGCGGCTCAGAATGCTCCCGACGAAAAATTCCGCGCCTATTTACGCACTGCCAGGGATGAATTGATCGCCACCCGCCCCACGGCGATTGATCTGAACAATGGAGTCAGTCACGTTTACGAAAGCATTCTGAAGTTCATTCCCGACTACCCGCATGCCCGTCAGGTGGCAATTCTGGCAGCCAAGGAATTTGCCCAGAAAAGTGCTGACGATTGCCATGCCATAGGAAAAGTGGGTGTGGACATCGTTCCCCACGGCGCTCGAATCTTAACGCATTGCAATGCAGGAGCATTGGCTACTGTTGATTGGGGAACCGCCCTGGCTGTGATTCGTATGGCGCATAAAAAACACAAGGATATTTTCGTTTACGTGGATGAAACCCGTCCCCGCTTCCAAGGGGCACGTCTCACTGCCTTTGAACTGGAGCAGGAGGGTATCCCGCATGCCATCATTACCGATGGCGCTGCAGGATTTTACTTTTGGAAAAATGAAATTGATCTGGTTATCACAGGTGCAGACCGTATTTGCCTGAATGGCGATATTGCAAATAAAATCGGCACTTATGAAAAAGCCGTTTTAGCCCATGAACATAAGGTGCCTTTCTATATAGCCGCTCCGCTTACCACCTTCGATTTTAACTGCAAGGAAGGCAATGACATCCCGATCGAGATCAGGGACGAGGATGAGATAAAACGAATCAATGGCTGCTATCTGGCTAATCCCGGTTCACCGGCGCTGAATCCTTCCTTTGATATTACACCCGCAAAGTATATCAGCGGAATAATCACCCACTCTGGGATATTCAAACCCAAAGAAGCTGCACAAAAGGTACAGGGATGACATTTGAAATCGTAGTTGAAAACGGCACCCTGGTGACCATGGATGGCCAGTTTCAGGTGCTGGAAAACCACAGTGTGGGAATCAACAAAGGCAAAATAGCAGCTATCTTTCCTGCCGGAAGCGTAAGCTATTGGGCAAAAGAGAAGATCAATGCGCAGAACTGCCTGGTTACCCCCGGCTTGATCAATGCCCATTCACATCTGCCGATGACCTATTTCCGTGGTCTGGCCGACGATTTACCACTGCAGAAATGGCTGCAGGAATATATCTGGCCACTGGAAGCCAAGCTGGTAAATCCTGAGTTCGTTTACGATGCCACCTTGCATGGGGCTGCGGAAATGCTGAAAAACGGAATCAGCACCACCAACGACATGTATTTTCACATGAGCAGCATTGCCGACGCCTGTATCAAAGCGGGTTTAAGGGTGATCATCAGCGAAGCCCTGATAGATCAGCAGTTGTCTGAAGAAGATCGCAACTGCTGCATTGGCAATAGAATAAAAGAACTCAAAGAAAAATACCGGGATCAGCCCCTGGTTGATTTTTCCCTGGCTCCTCATTCCATCTATACCTGCAGTTCCGAAACCCTGAAGAAATGCGCCGAAGTAGCATTGAAAAACGATTTCTTGATCCACATGCACCTCAGCGAAACCCAGGAAGAGGTGCAAAATTGTTTGAAAGCCAACGGCAAGAGGCCGGTTGAATATATCAAAGACCTTGGACTTTTGGAGGTGCGCAGCGTTTTGGCGCATGGAATCTGGATAGATGACAAAGAGATGGATATTTTGGCTGAAAATACCAAAGCCAGCGTTGCGATTTGCACAGAAAGCCATTTGAAGCTTATTTCAGGATTTGCTCCCCTGAAGAAATACCTGGACAAAGGCATCAACCTGTGTCTGGGAACAGACGGCGTGGCCAGCAACAATAATCTTGATCTGCTGGAGGAAGTGTCCCTTACCGCCAAGCTGCATAAAGCTCTGAATAACGATCCCACTATGCTTCCAGCCCGCGCTGCCTTTGCTCTGGTAACCTGCAATGCCGCCAAAGCGATTGGCAGGGAGAAGGAACTGGGTAGCCTGGAAACTGGAAAACTGGCGGACATTGCGATATTTTCGCTGGAGGAGTTACAAAATCAGCCTGTCTATAATCCCTATTCGCACTTGGTCTACGCCATGGGCAGCCACAATGTCCGCGATCTGATCGTGAACGGCAAATTGGTGATGCAAGACCGTATTTTAAGCAGACTGAACGAAAATCTGATCCTCAAACGGGCTGCTGCCTACCACGATTTAATTGTGAATGAGACAAGTAAATGAAATCAATCAAAAACCGGCGTGCCAGCCATGAATTCTATATAATACAAAGCCTGGAAGCTGGGATCGCCTTGCAGGGAACGGAGATAAAGTCCATCCGTGCCGGCAAGGTTAATTTCAAGGATAGTTATGCCAGGGTGGAGCATGGCGAATGCTGGCTGCATAATCTGCATATCAGTCCTTGGGAAAAAGCCAGTTATTTCAATCATGATGCTGAACGAAAACGCAAGCTGCTATTGCATAAACACGAGATCAACCGCTTGAAAAGCAAGGTGGAAGAACAAGGCATGACTCTCGTTCCACTTGAGATCATGATCAACGAACAGGGACGTTGTAAAATAATTATCGCCCTGGCCAAGGGGAAGAAATACTTCGACAAGCGCGAAAGCCTGCACCAGAAAGACTTGCAGCGCGAAAAAGAAAGACATGACGATTAAACAAGGCAGGTTTTATGAGAGACAAGCTTAATGTGGAACTGACCGAATCGCACCAGAATCATATCGTATATTTTCTGAATGGACAACGAGTCACGGATAGCATCCCGGCTGGAATGAGCACCCTGAACTATCTGAACCGACAAAAGCACCTGTATGGCACCAAGTGCAGTTGCAACGAAGGCGACTGTGGAGCCTGTACCGTAGTTATTGCCTATCCCAAAGACGGCATTATTGTTTACGAAGCGATCAATTCCTGCCTCTATCCCGCTGCAAAACTGCATGGACGGCATCTGATCACCATCGAAGGTTTGGGAACCCCTGACAAGCTGCATCCTATTCAACAGGTAATGCTGGATTTTCATGGAACCCAATGCGGCTATTGCACACCGGGTTTCGTGATGAGTATGTTTGCCCTCTTTGCCTCTGTGGAACATCCTGACCGGGAAACCATCTACCAGGCTCTGGAAGGTAATCTATGCCGTTGTACCGGCTACAAATCCATTCTGGAAGCTGCTGAGTATCTCAGTGCGAATTTCAGTCCAGGGAATCTGGTGCCTGATTGGTGCCGCGATCTGGAAGCGGAGCTGTTCAGTTTTGATGTTCCGGCTAAAATGATCCTGAAAAGTGGAGAGTCTCAAACCCTGGTGCAACGCTATCACCAACCTGAATCTACCAAAGCGCTCTTTGACATTCTGCAGGAAGAACCCAATGCCGTTCTGATTGCCGGTGGAACAGACCTGATGGTGCAAATGAATATTGGCCGCAAAGAGTTCCCGCTCCTGGTTGACCTAAGCCGCATTAGCGATCTGGCAAGGCTGTATCTGCAAAAGGACGGACTGCATATCGGCTCACTGGTTAGCTATGCCACTCTGCAAAACTCAGGGATCGTGAAAACAGACTATCCTGTTTTGCATAAGCTAATTCTCCAAATTGCCTCGCAGCAGATCAGGAACTTCGGCACTTTGGGTGGAAACATTGCCAATGCCTCACCCATTGGAGACAGCCTGCCCCTTTTACTGGCCATGGATGCCACGCTTCTCCTGCAAAGTAAGCTCGAGATCAGACTACTGCCTCTCCGTGAGTTTTTCGTTGGATATCGCACCACTGCACTACAAAAGGGTGAGATTATACGTGAGATCATTCTGCCTCCCATCTCGGAGAAAAACTACATAAATTGTCTGAAAAGCGCCAAACGTAAAAGTGTGGATATCTCAGCAGTGGTTACGGCCATAAATATAGAGCTTGAACTTGGTTTTGTTAAATCAGCCATCCTGGCATTGGGAGGTGTGGCTCCCACCCCGGTAATCTCAACCCAGTTCAGCGCCATCTTGAACTACAAGCCTATAAACGGTCTTGATCCTGAGATGATCGTAAAAGCTGTTACGGCAGAATTCAAACCAATTTCCGATGTCAGGGGCAGCGCAATCTATCGTAGCAGGCTGATTGCAAATCATCTCAAAATCTACCTTTCCGAGTTGCTAAAGGGGGAATAATCATGTTGAACCTCGAGAAACCTGAAAGAAAATCACCCGCCGTAAGTAAGCATCTTGCCGGTGCACTGCATCTGACCGGAAAATCGCGCTTTATAGCCGATGAAGCCCCTCTTGCCGGCACCCTTTATGCCAGGTTCTGCTTTTCGCCTGTTGCCCATGCCCGCTTGAGAAAACTGGATATTTCAATGGCAGAGCAGTTTCCGGGTGTGTATAAAGTTATTACAGCTACCGACATTCCCGGAGAGAATATGATCGGCCATGTAATCAAGGATGAGCCGCTTTTTCCGACCCTGGAGATTATGTATGCCTGGCAGCCCCTGGCAATGGTGCTGGCAGAGAACGAACGCAGTGCCGAACTTGCCGCTGCTTTGATCAAGGCTGATTATGAGGAACTTCCTGCCATTTATGACCCCGAAGATGCTGATGCTGCCAAGCAGTGGTATGTGCCGGAGCGCAGGATTGAAAGCGGAAACGTTGAACAGGCCTTTTCGGAAGCTGCTTATGTGATGGAAGGTAAAACCACGAATAGCGGGCAGGA
The DNA here is from genome assembly GCA_964572925.1 of uncultured Candidatus Cloacimonas sp. GTDB lineage: Bacteria > Cloacimonadota > Cloacimonadia > Cloacimonadales > Cloacimonadaceae > Cloacimonas. The sequence continues at coordinate 6,684 of CAZNGW010000056.1, forward strand.
ACATTTTTACATGGAAGGACAGCGGGCTTATGCAGTTCCCTTTGAAGGCAACCGGATTATGCTGCACAGTGCCACGCAAAGCACCATGGAAGTGCAGGAAGTGGCTTCTCACCTTCTGGGAATCCCAGCTCATGACATTGTGGTGGAAGTTCCGCGTTTGGGCGGTGCCTTTGGCGGCAAGGAACGCGCTGCCACGATCTGGGCTTGCATGGCTGCTTTGGGTGCTTATTCTACCAAGCGTCCGGTTCTGGTTCAGTTAACCCGTGATGAAGACATGCATGCCACTGGCAAGCGCCATCCCTTCACCTGTTTGTGGAAGGTTGGCTACGACGAAAATGGCAAAATAACTGCCTACGACATCCAGCTTCTGGCCAATGGCGGTGCTTATGCCGATCTTAGCATTGCCATTTTGGAAAGAGCGATGTTCCACAGCGACAATGCCTATCACATTCCCAATATCCGGATCAGAGGCAGGGCTTGCAGAACCAATCTGCCGCCCAACACTGCATTCAGAGGTTTTGGTGCACCACAAGGGATCTTTGTTATCGAAGGCATTCTGGATAAAATAGCCATGCAGCTTGGTTTGGACAGGCTACAAATCCGCAGGCTTAATGCTTATCAAAATGGTGACATAACCCCATATGGGCAAACAATAAAAGAATGTCAGATGCTTCAGCTCTTCGATCAACTGGCGCTAAGTGCAGAATACGAAACCCGCAAAGCGGAAGTGGAGGCTTTCAACAGCCAAAACGAACGTTATAAACGTGGCTTGGGAATTGTGCCGGTAAAATTTGGCATTTCTTTCACCACTGCCCTTTTAAACCAAGGCTCAGCCCTCATCTGGGTTTACATCGACGGTAGTGTTTCCGTTACCACAGGCGGCGTGGAAATGGGTCAGGAACTTTCCACCAAGGTAGCCGAAGTGGTTTCGCGGGTTCTGGGGATTCCCGCGTCCAGGATCAAGGTGGAAAGCAGCAATACCCAAAGGGTGGGAAATGCTTCTCCCACTGCTGCTTCCACAGGGAGTGACATCAATGGCAATGCAGCAATGATTGCAGCTAACAAGATAGCCCAGGCTCTCAGAGAACCTGCTGCCAGACTGATTATGCAGGAGCATGATCTTGAAGTGCAACCTGAAGAGATAGTTTTCAACGAGAGTAAAGTCTATGGCCACCTGCATCCCGCTTATCATGTTGAGTTCCCAGATTTGATCCGCTTCGCTTACAACGAGCGTATACCTTTGGCGGCTTATGGCTATTACCGCACCCCGGATCTGTGGTTCGACCGCGATAAAGGTTTTGGGCGTCCCTTCCATTATTATGTGTATGGCGCAGCCCTGGCAGAGGTGGAACTTGACGTCTTTTTGGGAGAGCATAGCTTGCGCAGTTTCCACATCATCCACGAAAACGGCCAAAGCCTGAACGAAAGGATAGATCTTGGCCAGTTGATCGGCGCAGCGATCCAGTGTTATGGCTGGTGCACCATGGAAGACCTGAAGTGGAACGAACAGGGCGTATATACTAGCGCTAATCCCTCTACTTATAAAATTCCGGGCATCCGCGATTTACCAGACTTGTTTAAAGTCGACCTTGTGCCTTCGGTTTCCGATGAGGCAAGTGTGTTCGGTTCCAAAGCAGTGGGCGAGCCACCGTTTATCTATGGCTTGGCGGTGTTTTTCGCCCTTCAGGACGCCATCCGGAAAATTCGTCCTGATGCTACGTTGAGTTTTCCTGCAACGCCAGAAGCTTTACTGCTTTTCTCCTAAAAGGCGATAAATCAAACCGCCAAAGATTCCACCCAGGATCGGAGCCAGCCAGAAGATCCAAAGCTGTTGTAAAGCCCACCCGCCAGCATAAATGGCTACGCCGGTGCTGCGAGCGGGATTGACGGAGGTGTTGGTAACGGGGATGCTGATCAGGTGGATCAAAGTTAAACCCAAACCAATGGCTATCGGTGCAAATCCTGCCGGAGCTTTTTTGTCGGTAGCGCCCATGATGATCAGCAGGAACATCAGGGTCATCACCACTTCGCAGATCAATCCTGCCGTAAGAGAATAACCGCCGGGGGAATGAAGCCCTACACCGTTGCTGGCAAAGCCGGCTTTAACGTCAAATCCGGCTGCTCCATTAGCAATCAAAAATAACACACCTCCTCCCACCATGCCACCCAGAACCTGAGCTATGATATAGGGAACAAGGTCTTTAGCGGGGAATCTGCCCCCTGCCCAAAGGCCAAAAGACACAGCGGGATTGAGGTGGCAACCGGAAATATGCCCGATGGCATAGGCCATGGTGAGCACCGTTAAACCAAAAGCCAGGGCTACGCCTAAAAGACCTATCCCCACATTTGGAAAGGCTGCAGCCAACACTGCTGATCCGCATCCGCCTAAAACCAACCAGAAAGTTCCGAAGAACTCAGCGCCCATGCGTTTAACTAAACTTGGCATTTTCGCTTCTCCTTTATGTTTGTTGAGGTTTGATTTTCTATTCTGTGCTCGTTTTGCCTTGATCTTGTTTTCCGATTACCGGATATATTTTCTTGAACTGCTTCATACTGGTAAGTGCATTTATCATGATCATCGAAGGAAAAATGAAGCAGTTAAAGACTCCATTCGCTTTCCATCCATCCTCAGTGTAGAAAATAAAGAGCAGAATGCAAATACAAACGGACATAATGGTAGCGTAAAGTGTCTTGTAACTCTTTAGTGTAATGCACATTATTGAGACATACAGACTCAAACTAACTGCTATCAAAAACAGCTGCATGGGATCAGAACTATTAAAGCCATGGAAAGCGCTGAACAGCTTTTCGCCGGTGAACTTTGCTATTACAAGAGAGATGCTGATCATGAGCACAAATGCGGCCACCAGAGACATTATCTCGTTGCGGGTCATTATATAGCGACCGGCAGGAAAACGTTTTGAGATCGTTTGCCTCATAACCTGTACTGCAGTCCATAATCCCAGAACCAAAGAGATATTCAAAAACAAGGGGCTTGGCAACCAGCTTTTCCAGATCAGCTTGGAGATGATGCTTACCACACCCAAAATATAAAAAGCCAGCGCAAACAAAACCATTATCGCACCACTAAAAAACCAGGCAGCGCTAACCGAAGACAAGGCATCATCTGGCTGTTTGTTAACCCTTTCAGATGACATAATTTACTCCTTGTGTGTTATTCATCTCAGCAGAAGCAGTTTATCTATCCTCTGCGTCCTGCTATCCTCGATCCGGTAAAAATACACGCCGGAAGGCAGCTTTTGTCCCTGCTCATCAATTCCCTTAAACTCGATTTCTCCATTTCCAGAAAGCTGATAAGCCATCACTTTCTGTCCTTTCAGGTTATAGATTTCCAGTTTGGCAGGGCTTTTAACGCTATATTTCAAGCGACTAAATCCATTGCTGGGATTGGGATAGAAACCCGATATCTCAGGCTGCAGAACCAGATCATCGTTATTCACTACAGTAATATTGATGCTTGCCACAACCGATTCTCCCGCAATGTATTGAGCGCTTACACCCAGAGTGTAGTTGCCGGGATTGAGGTTATCGAAGAGCCAGAAAGTACCAGTAGTATTGCTCACGAAAGCTCCATCCAGATAAACCCGGTAACATTCAAAAGGCGAGGTGCTGCCGTCGTTGGGGCTTTCCCAGTTCAGCATTATTCCCCCCACATTGTCGTAGGTCAGATTTGTGGGTGGATTCAGAACAGCTCCTGAATAGCGAAGATTGCGGTAGTAGCGGAAAGTGCCGTCATAATCGCCCAACACCAGATCGAGGTCGCCGTCGTGATCCAGATCAGCCAAAGCCGGAGCAGCGTTCTGGTCGGTTGAAATGCCGGCAAACAAGGTGGTGTTTTGCAACCAACTATTGCCTTCGCGCAAGTAGCAATGCAGATCGCCCCAGGCATCGCCAGCCAGAAAATCAAGATCACCATCACCGTCGATATCGCCAAAACTCATTGAACAATCCGAGCTTACGTCTATGGTTCCGAAAAAGCTGGGAACCGAAACCCAGTTTGGCTGGCTTGGGCTTCCCTGGTTCTCGCGATAAAAGAGATTTCCTGCTTCATTTCCGGCTGCCAGATCGAGGTCGCCATCGCCGTCCATGTCTACAAGGCGGGGAACCGACCAACCCCCAAAAGATAGATTGCCAAACATCAATGGCATGTACTGCAAGCCCAAACCGCCATTGTGGTAATAGAAAAGCTGTCCGCTGAGGTCGCCTACAATCACATCCGGCAAGCCATTGGCATCTACATCGCCACAGGTTACCGAAGCATAAATCGAATGATCGATAATCGAGAAATAAGCATTGTCCTCTTCCCAAGCAGGGCTGAAGGCGTTTCCGGTATTACGCAGGAATTTAATGTCACCCAGCTGGGTTCCGCTTAACAGGTCATAGTCTCCGTCGCCATCCCAGTCGTATAAAAAGGGGCTGCTGGCCCCACCGAGATCTATCACCCCGCCAAACAGAGTTGTGTTTTCCTGCCAGACTGGAACTGCGTTGGTGCCTGTGTTCAGATAGCATTTCAAGGGTCCTGAGGCGGTTCCGTAAAGCAAATCAAGTTTATTATCTCCATTCAGGTCGGCCAGATCAGGGGAATTCCAGTATGTACCCATGCCCAGGCCGCTAAAGGGGGTGTTATTTTCCTGCCAGAGCGGGCTGGAAGCAGTTCCATTATTTTGATAGTAAACAAAGCCCTGTCCGTCGCGTCCGCAGAGAATGTCCTGGTCGCCGTCCTGATCCAGGTCGCAGAACACGGGATATGCATAGAGACCAACGTCGCCGAGGGTCTGTTGACTGGCCATACTGAACACCGCATTTGTGGCAGTTCCGGTATTGCTGAAAAGGAGCACCGCTCCATCTTCGCTGAGCCCAACCACCAGGTCAAAATCACCGTCATTATCAATATCTGCCAGATCTGGAACGGGATAATCGCCAACCGAGAGAGCTGCGAAAAACCCTGTAATCTCATTATAAAAAGGTGTTCCAACCGTCCCGATATTATTGAAGAAATGCAAACCCGTAAAACCGCCGGTAACCAGATCAAGATCACCGTCGTTATCCAGATCGACGGAAATGGCCATTTCGGTGGCCAGATAGGAGATGTTGACCAGAAAGTCCGGCCCCACTTCAAAATCCGGAGCGGTCAGCGAGCCGGTATTGCGAATGAAAAGGGGGGTGCGTTGCGTATTGCCCAGCCAGAAATCTGTGTCCCCATCGCCGTCCACATCGGCAAAGCGGGGTTGTGAAAATGACAAACTGGGGATGCCGCTGGGATTGAAGATGCTGTTATCCTGTTCCCAAGGCTGGGCTTCTAAACTTATAACTAACACACTGACAACGACAAACAAGAGCAAGCGTTTCATCTAAAACTCCGTTTTTTAATTGCTAAGCTACTATTGTTCACCCTTGTCTGCCTGTCAATCTATTTCACTCTGTCCTTCCCGCATACATGGATCTTCCTTACTAAGCATCCGTTTGCCACGCGTTACTCACTCCTGTTCCTCCCGAATGCGGTTCGCGAGGCGTAGGGGTGGGATTCGGGTGGCTCTCCGGTGGCAAGCCAGGATCGAAAGATAAACAAGATAATGAAAAGCAAGGACAAACGCTTCCAGAAAAATCTCCGTTTTTTACATGAAATGAGTCCCGTTTTCTTCTTTCCTGCGAAAGCAGGAATCACCAGTAATACAAGGAGATCCCGGAACAAGTTCGGGATGAGGTGCGGTTTTTTTGTCAGTGGCGAAAACTCAGTTTTCATTGTAGTTACTTACTAAATCAATTCTTTAGATTCCTTGTGCAGATGCCAATCCTTTTCTTGGAGCGGGATGTCAGGAGCTTCACATGCTTGGGTGGAATTAAAGTAAGTATATATTTGCTATTGGTGCGACAGCAATATTGGATTATTTTATCTCATAATTCTGTCTTCTTTGAGAAGCAGGTATTTTTCAAGGAACACAGATTAATCCTGCTATTGATTATCAACAATATTGAGGTGTTTCATGAAGCAGACCTGCTGGTTTCTTTTCTTCTTTCTTATCATTCTGGAGAGTTTATCCAGCACCCAGATCACTATTGGGACCGGGACAACATCAAACAGCTGGGACTTTTATCCTGCTGTATATGGTGGTTACAACCGCAATGGCAGAGAACAATATATCATTACTGCTTCTGAATTACAAGCAGCTGGTGCCTTTGCAGGAAATATAAGCTCCCTGTCCTTTAATGTGGCCAATCCCAATACCTGTCTTCAACTTCCTGATTTTACCATCAAGCTTGGTAACACCACCCAGGCGAATTTCAGCAACTCCACTTTCATCACAGGACTTACCCAGGTTTACAGCGTTCCCTACTACCAGCCAGTGGCAGGATGGAACACCCACACCTTTGGCCTGCCTTTTTTCTGGGATGGCAGCAGCAACCTGGTGGTGGAAGTTCATTTTGCCTGGTCTGGTGCTGAATGGCATAATGCCAGCTGTTACAACTCCTCAACGGGATCTCAGTATCGCAGCCTGATATATTGCAATAGCTATGATAACTGGGATTCCTCAGCAACAGGCTGGAGCTTGAGTACTCGTCCCAATATGCGCTTTGATTTGATTCCGGATATCCCGGAACCCGCTGTTTTGGTTTATCCTGCCGATCAATCGGTTTACAACCAGCTGGACACTATGCTCAATTGGAGTCCTGTAGACACCCCCACCGGATACAGGCTATATCTTGGTGCCAGTAATCCTCCACCCTTGATCGCTGACCTGGGAAATCAAACATCATATAGTCCCAACCTGGATGCCGGACAAACCTATTACTGGCAGATAGTCCCCTACAAAAGTGGTGGCCCGGCGCAGAATTGCCCGATTTGGAGCTTTTCTACAGTGCCGGAAAACTGGGCTCGGATTGGAACCTGTGCGGACACCCTGGCCCTGCCTATTCATCCTTACAGAGATTACAGCTATTCACAAAGCATCTATCTGCAAAGCGAAATTGAGATCAGCAATCTGCGCATTGAAAAACTATATTATTACTGGAATGGCGCAAGTGCAGCCCCGAATAGCGATCAACTTACTATCTATATGGGTCATACTGCCTTGGAAGCGTTTTCCACTACCGATTCCTGGATTCCGTTAAGTCAGCTAACCCAGGTTTTTAGCGGCCAAGTAACCTTGGCTGCAACTCCAGGTTGGATCGAGCTTACGCTTAGCACTCCTTTTATCTATAACAACACTTCAAATCTCGTGATTGCCGTTGATGAAAATGAAGCCTCATTAGACGATTATTATTGTGGATTCCTCGGTTCCGATACACCGGGACACCGAAGCCTGCTGGCATTCAGCTACGAAACCAACATCAATCCTGGAAATCCCGGAACTGGTATCTTGATTTCAGGGATTCCGAATGTAGTCCTGATGTTTGACCACATTCCCATCCCTCCAGCAGCTCCCATACTGGTTTCGCCCCCGAATAATGCGATAGATTTACCCGAACACGGTGAAGCGCTGGTTTGGAACGAAAACCCCGCTGGCGATCCGGCATTATCCTACACAGTTTACATGTCCCAAAATCCTGCTGTGTTATACGAATCCTATGTTTTCAGCAACATCACAGAAACTACATTTGACCCCTATGTCCAGGGAGCGGTTCCCATCGACAATGCGCAAACCTGGTATTGGACGGTTCGCGCCCATAATGAACAAGGTTCTGCACTCAGCAGCATATATTGGAACTTCACTACCATTGCGCCTCAAGCCGGGATAAGCATCAATCCTGCTGCCTTCAGCGACACCCTGGAAATTGGACACAATTCCGCGCAAACCCTGTGCATCAGCAATCCCGGTGAAGCTCCGCTAACCTATTGGATCAGCGGTGAAGACACCACTAACGGCGAGCCCGCTTCATCCCCCTTTAGCAACCTGTTCAGGCACTACATTTCCAGCAGCGATGGACCTCAGGCAGTAGTAGCTGCAGATAGGGATTACATCTACTGCGGCGATAAAACGGCAGTAAGTCCCAATCTTAAAATCCATAAATACGACATGAACCAGAACCATGTGGGTTATTTCATCATCCCCGGGGTCAGCCACTTGCATGATCTGGCCTGGGATGGGCAGTATTTCTACGGCTCCAATGGTACCACCACGATCTACAAGATGAATTTTAACAGCGGGACACTGGTGGGAACGATTACTGCACCTTATTATGTGAATGGATTGGCCTATAACCCTGAGCACAACAGCCTATGGTTCAGTTGTGGAGAAGTGAATTATTTGGTTGAGATTTCCATGACCGGACAAGTGCTGCACAGTGTTAATAGCGAAGTAACTCAAATGTATGGACTTGCTTATGACAACCTTTCTGGTCCAAACCCCACTCTTTGGGCACTTTCCAATGAGTTTGACTGGCCAATGACCCTGGTGCAGATTGATCCGAATACCGGCGCTACCCTCCAGGTACGTGATTTCGAAAATGCTGATCTTGCAGGTGTGGGCATGGACAGCGTTCCAAGCGGATTGGAGATTTCGGACAAAATCATCCCGGGAAAAGCAACCCTGTTATGTATGGCAGATAACTACTGCTTTTTTGGCTTGGAACTGTGCAATTCCATCGGCTGGATAACGCCTAAGCCAAGGATCGGCAGCGTGGAAGTTGGTGCCAGTGTGAACGTCAGTCTCAATTTTACTGCACCTTCTGCAGCAAGTTCCACTGGTGATTACTGCGGTGTCTTTACTATCCATCACAATGCACCAGCAGCCGAACCTGAAATCCCTGTCAGCTTAAACATCTGGCGGGAAATGATCCCGGTGTTCAATATCAGTCCCAGTTTCAATGATTTCGGAACTACCGAGCTTTACAACAGCCAGGTGTGCCAGTTTACTGTCACCAATACCGGCGATCCCTATCTGGTACTGAATGAGGGTGATATCTACCTCAGCGGGAATGCGGAAGGCAATTACATATTATCAGCTCCTGGCTTGCCTGTATCATTACCTCAGAATGGAACTTACAGCTTTACCGTAACATTCACCCCTGTTTCCATTGGTACCAAGTCTGTAAGCTTGAAAGTGCAGGATCACCTGAACGGAGGAACGCTGCACAGCCTTGCTATCACCGGTAACTGCATTGAAGCGCTTGTGATAAATCTGAAAGCAACGGTTCAGGAAGAAGAAGACGTTTACCTGCGTTGGAATTTCTACAATGGTGCTGGTGGCACCAATGGCTGGATCAGCTATGTGGCAGGCAATCCCATATTTGCCTATGGTTATCCAGGAATGGTGCTTAATGCTGCAATCAAGTATGACACGAATATCTTGTATGGCTATACAGGCAAATACCTTACCAAAGTATCGTTTTACCCTACCTCCACTCTTGCAAGCTATGCGGTTAGGGTATGGAAGGGGGATGACGACACAATCACTCCCACTACCTTGCTGCTCTCCCAGCCTGTTACCTTTACTGTAAATCAATGGAACGAGATAACTCTCAGCACTCCCATTCTTATCACCGGCACAGAGGCAATCTGGTTTGGCTATCAATGTTCGGTTCCTCAAAGCGCAACGCAATCATATTGGGGAGCGTGTTTCGATGAAGGACCCAAACAGCATCAATATGCAATGCTCGCTCAATACGATTATAGCCCTAACTGGGTGGAGATGAGTATTCCCTGCAACTGGTGTATCAAAGGCTATATCCAGTCCCGGGGGGAAACGGAAGCTTCGGAGAAACCTTCAGTTACCTTCGATTCCGGCAATCTTTCACTGTCCTCAGGCGAACCGCAAAGAACTTTGCAAGGATATAACGTTTACCGGAATGGAGTGCTGCTGAACCCTACACCCCTGGTTGCCCGAACCTATTATGACGGAGAATTGCCTGCCGGAGAATACAGCTACCAGGTAAAAGCAGTCTATAACAGCGGTTCTTCTGATTTTTCCACTCCTGCCATTGCGCAGATATTGCCTCCAGTCCCTTATGCCACACCTTTCCATGAGGATTGGAGCAGCAGCAGTTTTGGTACTCACAAATGGCGACGAAACCAAGCAAATTGGGTGTTTAATTCAACCTCTGGCCAAAGCAGTCCTTGTCTGGCTTTCGGCAAGAACCCCCATCTGGACAATTACCAAACCTGGCTGAAAAGCTACTTTCTTGATGCCACCTCCATGGCGTCCGTAAAACTAAAGTTTGATCTCAGTTTGATCCAGGGCAGTATATCTTCGCCAAATTACCTTGCTGTTCAGGTGTTTGACGGTAGCATCTGGCAAACTGTGGCTACGTTTGGCAATACGGACTTTGGTGGGAACGGCTGGGATTTCAATACCTATGTGTATGACATTAGCGAGTTTGCCGCTAACAGACAAAGCCGGATCCGCTTTTTGGCATCGGGGGTGAACTCCAACGGCATCGAAGCCTGGTTGCTGGACAACATCAGGATAGAACAAGTCCCCACCGCATTGGCAGCCCCTACGACTATGGCAGAACTGGATGGCAATACTATTAAACTTAGTTGGAATGAAGTCCCCGGTGCTGATTGGTACTGTATTTATATGTCGGAGCAACTGCAAGGACCCTTCCAGCTTGTTGCAACCCGCTCTGCCAGTTTGAGCCCTCAGCTAAATCTGCCCTTGCAGCAAAAGGGATTTTTCACTGTGGGGGCTTTTTCCATGTTCATTCCGGGAAGAAATTCTGTTTTTGAGATAAAAGCTGAAAAGTGCCGGTAAGTTCATCAAACATGCTCCAAACATGAGGAGGATCCGCCATGATCCATGTGGTAAAAGGTGACATAACGAGTTTTTCAGGGGATGCGATTGTAAATGCAGCCAATAGAAGCCTGTTAGGTGGAGGGGGTGTGGATGGGGCTATCCACCGTGGTGCAGGGCCAAAGCTGTTGCTGGAGTGCCTGACCCTGGGTGGGTGCAAGACCGGCGAAGCCAAGCTTAGCAAAGCCTATAATCTTCCCTGCCAATACATTATCCACACGGTTGGTCCGATTTATCGGGGCGGGACCCGTGGCGAAGCGGAAAAACTGAAAAGCTGCTATTTAAACAGCCTGAGTCTGGCTTTGCAGCAGGGCTTTGCCAGCATAGCCTTTCCAAATATATCCACCGGGATCTATGGCTATCCCAAATTAGCAGCGGCAGAAATTGCAGTTGGGGCCGTGCAGGAATTTCTAAGCGAGAATCCCGGATTGGATGTTTGGTTCTATTGCTATGATGCCGAAAACCACGAACTATACTCTGAACTCCTTGCCACCTGAATTTCTTTGTGGATCAGTCGCTCTTCCAGCTTCCTTTCTACCCAGGCCTGTT
>CAZNGW010000057.1:0-17768 GCA_964572925.1 uncultured Candidatus Cloacimonas sp.
ATGATGACCCATGTGGGCCGTCCCTACGACAAAAAGACCGGGGAAATAACCGTTTCCGAAGCAGATTCGGTAGCTGCCATAGTCCAGTATCTGGAAAATAAGCTGCAACTGAAAGGTTCGATCCCTGCCTGCCAAGCCGATGGAACTTCAGGAATTACCGATCTGAGCCCTTTACATCCTGCCATTGAGGAACTTAAGCAAGGCAAGGTGGATTTCGTGTATTTGCCCAATACCCGTTGGTTCAAAGGCGAGGAAGCCAAGGACGACAGCGCCGATGCTTTTGCAAAGCAGCTTTCTACCTATGCCGAGGTGTATATCAATGATGCTTTCGGTTCCTGGCAGGCACACGCATCTACCTATGGCATAGTGAAATACCTGCCTTCTTATGCCGGACTTCTGATGCAGAAGGAAGTGGACAAGCTGGGCAGTGTTTTCGAGCCCAAACGCCCCCTTGTCGCTGTGGTTGCCGGAGCAAAATTCGACACTAAAATAGGTCCGCTCTCCTCGCTAATCAAGATCGCCGATAAACTCATACTGGGTGGAGTGATCTACAATGCCTATCTCTGCCACAAATATGGGATTCAGATCGAAGGCGTTGCCGCAGAAGACATTGAACAGGCTGCCAAATTCCTTGCTGAAAGTGGATCAGATGCAGCCAAGATAGTGGAATTGCCATACATAGTGGAAAATAAAGGCATCGAGAAGCGGAATGAACCTGAAGTCCGCTATATAAAAGACCTTAAGCCCGGAACCAAGCTTGGCTACGTTTTGGACGTGGCGGAAGAGAACTTTACCGATGCTGATATACAGAAGATATTCAGCGAGTCGGGAACAATCTTCGTGAATGCGGTGATGGGTTACACAGCCCTTTTCCCGGAAGGCACGAAAGCGATGTATAGCCTGATCGATAAATGCTCGTCGGCTGTAAAGCTGTTTGGCGGTGGAGACACCATCCAGGATTTCAAGGAATACCTACCGGGGATTTTTGGCAGAGCCCTGAACGACAAAACATACTATTTCTTCACTGGCGGAGGAGCAATTCTTGATGCAATCCAGCAAGGTTCAGCCTTCGGTATGAAGCCCGTAAGTGCATTAATTAAAAAATAGATACAAGGAGATCACAGTGGATAGTGATAACAAACTGAACCTTAAAGGAAGTTTTCCACCTCCCAGCTATGAAGAATGGCTGGTTGCGGTGAAAGAAAGCCTGAAAGGTGCAGATTTTGACAAGGTTATGAAAACTAAAACCGAGGAAGGCATTGTTCTGCAGCCCCTCTACCGCAAGGATGATATTGCAGGATTGTCATTTACAGACAGTGTTCCCGGCTCGACACCCTTCATTAGGGGCAATGATCCCGAAAAATTCCTGGCGGAAGGCTGGCTGATCGCCCAAAGCCACAAAGGAATTGATCCGGAAAAATTGAACGAACAGATCCTGAAAGAACTCAATTTAGGCCTTACTGCCGTAAATATCTCATTGGAAGACGGGCTTGAGCTAAATTCTCCGGACAAACTGGAAACTCTGTTGAAGGGGATCGATCTGAAGGCTGCTCCGCTTTTTATGCAATTGGGAATTGCTGATACTACCGTTCTGAGTTATTTTGCCGAATATGCTGCAATGCAAGGACTTGAACTAAAAGTTCTGGAAGCAGGACTTGGCATAGACATTACGGGTGAATTTGCCAGACAGGGCTTTCTGGAATACGGTTTGGAAGAAACCTGGCAAAGGATGCTGGATGCGGTGAAAGCTAATCTTGAAAACACTCCCCGCAATCGGGTAATCAGCATCGATGGCACCATTTATGAAGCTTCTGGCGCTTCCTCGGTACAAGAGCTTGCCTTTGTGCTGTCCACGGCGATTGGCTATATCCAGGGTTTGCAATATTCCGGGTTTGAAATCGATCAATTGGCTCCGATGATGCAGGTGAAGCTGTCCCTGGGCTCAAATTTCTTTATGGAAATCGCCAAGATTAGAGCTTTCCGCTTGATCTGGGCTGAGATGATGAAAGCTTTTGGGGCTATGGAGATCAACCACAAGATCTGGATCCATGGTAAAACAGCCCGCTTCAACAAAAGCCTGGCCGACCTTTATGTAAATGTTCTACGAGCCGGCACGGAAAGCTTTGCCGGAGTGATTGGCGGAGTGGACAGTCTGGAAACAGACTGCTTTGATGATCTGGTTAATCCTGATGCCGAGTTAAGCCGTCGAATGGCTCGCAACCAACAGGTTATCCTCAAAGAAGAAGCGCATTTTGCCAAGGTGGTTGATCCAGCTGGAGGGTGTTATTACATTGAAAGCCTGACCAATGAACTGGCTGGAAAAGCCTGGGCTCTGATGCAGGAAATCGAAGGCGCTGGTGGAATGGTTCGCTGTCTGAGAGCAGGACGCATTCACGACTATATCGAGGGTGTTGCCAAAAGCCGTATTGATGCTGTAAACAAGCGTAAAAGCGTGTTTGTAGGTGTAAATATGTTTGCCAATCCTCAAGAACAAATACCTCATACCTGCGAAAGCAGGTATCTCAGTGAGGGGGAAGTTGTTTCAGGAGATTCCCGCTGGCGCAGGAATGAGGAAAATGGCAGGAAGGAAGGGAAAAAGGCGATAATTTTGGAAAGGGGTGCCTTGCCGGTTCGCCGTGCCATGGAAGAAGTGGAAAGCCTTAGGATGAAGGTCGAAACAAGCACTGGCAACAAAAAGATACTACTGCTGAACATGGGGTCAGTGGCAGAATATAAAGCCAGAGCGGATTTTGCCAGCGGCTTTTTCCAGGTAGCGGGTTTTGAGGTGATCTCTCCTAATGGTTTAGCCAGTGTGGATGAGGCGATAAAAACTGCTGATGAGTCTGGTGCTGGAGCTTACTGCATCTGTTCTACAGACGACAACTACGTGGACCTGGTTCCTGAGCTTGGTTCAAAATTGAACGGAAAAACTTTGATTCTGGCTGGTTATCCCACTGAAAAAGTTGAAGAATACAAGGCTGCCGGAATAAGCTGCTTCATCCATCTAAGAGCGGATGTGGTGGCTACCTTGCACGATCTGGCATTGCAGATGGGGGTGATAGGATGAAGAATCCCGATTTTATGAGCTTGAAACCTGAATTTGCAGGTATCGGAAAAGCTGCCACCACGCTGGAGCATACTTGGAAAACCAATGAACAGATTGAAGTGAAACCTCTTTATACGAAAGCCGATCTGGAAAGCTTGGAGCACTTGGATTATCTTTCCGGTTTGCCGCCTTTCCTCAGGGGACCCTATCCCTCGATGTTTGTGCAGAGACCCTGGACGATTCGTCAATACGCAGGTTTTTCTACAGCGGAAGAGAGCAATGCCTTTTATCGCAGGAATTTGGCAATGGGTCAGAAAGGGCTTTCCATAGCCTTTGACCTGGCTACCCATCGTGGCTATGATTCCGACCACCCCCGGGTAATTGGCGATGTAGGCAAAGCCGGGGTGGCAGTGGATTCGATCTTGGACATGAAGATCCTCTTCGATAAGATACCGCTTGATCAGATGAGCGTATCCATGACCATGAACGGGGCGGTTATCCCCATCATGGCATTCTACATCGTGGCTGCCGAAGAACAGGGTGTGAAGCCCGAATTGCTGAATGGCACCATCCAGAACGACATTCTGAAAGAATACATGGTGCGTAATACATATATCTATCCACCTGCAGCTTCGATGAAGATCATCGCCGATATTTTCCGTTACACATCGGTTCACATGCCAAAGTTCAACAGCATCAGCATCTCAGGCTATCACATGCATGAAGCAGGAGCAACCGCAGATCTGGAAATGGCCTATACCCTGGCAGACGGTTTGGAATATGTCCGCACAGCTATCCAGGCTGGCATTAACATTGATGTTATTGCTCCCAGGCTGTCCTTCTTCTGGGCGGAAGGAATGAACTACTTCATGGAGATCGCCAAACTGCGCGGAGCCAGAGTGCTTTGGGCAAAGATAATCAAGGATTTCAACCCTCAAAATCCCAAGTCCATGGCTCTTAGAACGCATAGCCAGACAAGCGGCTGGAGCCTTACCGAGCAGGATCCCTATAACAATATCACCAGAACCTGCATCGAAGCTTTGGCTGCCACGATGGGGCATACGCAAAGCTTGCACACAAACTCATTGGACGAAGCAATCGCTTTGCCTACCGATTTCAGCGCCCGCATTGCCAGAAACACCCAGCTATATTTGCAGCATGAAACCAACGTATGCAAAGTGATCGATCCCTGGGCTGGTTCCTACTACGTGGAATCCCTAACCGATGCGTTGATGCACAAGGCTTGGGGACACATCATGGAAGTGGAAAAGCTGGGAGGCATGGCAAAGGCGATTGAAACCGGACTTCCCAAGATGCGAATCGAGGAAGCAGCAGCCAGACGTCAGGCCAAGATAGATTCCGGTGCAGACATCATCGTGGGTGTGAACAAATTCCGTCCTGAAACAGAAGTGGCAATGGACATCCTGGAAGTGGACAATACGGCTGTGCGCGAAGCCCAGCTTGCCAGGCTGAACAAACTACGCAGAGAGCGCAAAGCAGCAGACGTAGAAGCCAGCCTGAACGCCATCACCAAATGTGCCGAAAGTGGAGAGGGCAACCTCTTGGAACTGGCCATTGACGCAGCCCGAAAGCGTGCTTCCCTGGGTGAGATTTCAGATGCCATGGAACAGGTTTTTGGTCGGCACCAGGCCACCATCAGATTGATCAACAATGTTTACAGCAGTGAGTATGCCGCAATGGATGAAATTGAGAAAGTTCGGGCATTAACCGATAAATTCGCTGAACAGGAAGGTCGCAGACCGCGAATTCTAATCGCCAAAATGGGACAGGATGGCCATGACCGCGGTGCTAAAGTGGTCGCAACCGCGTATGCCGATATGGGCTTTGACGTAGACATGGGTCCACTGTTCCAAACCCCGGAAGAAACAGCCCGTCAGGCCGTGGAAAACGATGTGCACATCATTGGAATGAGCTCTCTGGCTGCGGGTCATAAAACCCTGCTTCCACAATTGATGGAGGAACTGAAAAAACATGGCCGGGAAGACATCATGGTGATCGTGGGTGGAGTGATTCCCGCTCAGGATTATGATTTTCTCTATCAACATGGGGCAGCGGCCATTTTTGGGCCGGGGACCAAGCTTCCTGAAGCAGCCACCTTGATTATGGAAAAACTGCTTGATCTGCAATGAGCGACAAACGCAAGCCTGAATGGGCACCTGAAAATAGCGGCAGCGAATTTGCCAGCCGTGTGGTTTCGGGCGGGAAGAACATCTCGTCCTCTGTTTCGCAGGCTGCTAAAGCGCATCTGGCACGTCGCTATGATCTTGACGCTTTGGTGCAGGGAGTTCTGGTCAACCATAGAACCCTGTTGTCCAAAGCGATCACGTTGATCGAAAGTAACTCACCCAAGCATTTCGAAACCGGGCAGGAACTGATCAAAAGGCTCCTGCCCAGTTCGGGTAATTCGATCCGGATCGGGATTACCGGTGTTCCCGGAGCGGGGAAAAGCACCTTTATCGAAAGTTTCGGCTTGTGGTTGATCGAGCAAGGTCATAAGGTTGCAGTTCTGGCAATAGACCCCAGCAGTACGATTAGCAAGGGGAGCATCTTAGGCGATAAAACCAGAATGGAAGCCCTTTCCAGGCATCCCAGCAGTTTTATCCGACCCTCTCCAAGTGCGGGAATTCTGGGCGGAGTTGCCAGAAAAACCAGAGAAAGCATAGTCCTTTGTGAGGCAGCAGGATATGACGTTATCCTGGTCGAAACTGTGGGGGTGGGGCAAAGCGAAACCACTGTGCGCAGCATGGTTGATTTCTTCCTGCTAATGCAGATTGCCGGAGCGGGGGATGAATTGCAGGGAATAAAAAAGGGCATAATCGAACTCGCCGACCTGATCGTGGTTAACAAAGCTGATGGTGATAATGTTCATGCTGCACAGCTTGCTGCAGGAGAGTATAATAACGCACTTCATTACATAAGGAAAGCCACTCCTGGCTGGCAGACCAAAGCTCTGACCTGCTCTGCAATAAACAAAACCGGCATCCCGGAGATTTGGGAGCAGGTGCGAAAGTTCAAAGAGTTTACCGAACTGCACGATATTCTTACCAGACGGCGCAGAGAACAGAATACCCGCTGGTTTGAAAGCCTGATTGCCGAATCGGTGTTGCATGCCTTTTACGCCAAAGAGGGGATTCAGGATACTCTTAGTTTAATGAAGAAAGAGGTGGAGCAAGGACAGGTCCCAGTGGCAATGGCGGTTAGCAAGATTCTGGCAGAGTTCCAGGTTCCTTCCTTACAACCCTGATTCCTCACTTTATCCTCTCGCAACCCTCCCGAATGGGATCAGGGTGGAATAGGGGTGGGTAGTGCGTGGGGAATGAGTGCCGTCCTTACAGGGTCAATAAGCGCATTAAGCCCGAGAGGAGGGTAAGTGCATCCGGATGTTTGAGTTTTGAGCCAGTTATGTAGGTGGCAAGGGCATCAGAAATGCCCTCAATCCTTGGGTCTGCACAAGGTTAATCCCGGCGTTTGGGGTGTTTGTAATCCAGCACCAGAATGGTAATGTCGTCCTTTTCTGCTGAGCCCTTGCGGAAATCACTCACCCGCTCCAGGATGGAAGTGGCGGTAAGTTCAGGATTTGGCATCCCCAGATTTTGAATGATCTTTTCCAAACCTGCCACTGTGAGGAATTCCTCTTGGGAATTCATGGCTTCGGTGATCCCGTCCGTAAAGAGGATCAGTTCGTCGCCGATATCCAGTTTGATGGTTTGGCTGGCGATTTTCAGATTTTCAAACATTCCTACCGCAGTAGAGTGGGTTTCGCTATATTTCAGGTAACTGCGGTTAATTTTCCGGATAATCATGGGGACATGGCCAGCGTTTGAGAACTCCAGAACATCCTCTTGCAAATCGATTATTCCCAGTAAGATGGTAACGAAATTTGCCTCGATATTATTGCGTGCCAGAAAGTTATTGAGCTGCTCGAGGATTTCTCCACTGCTTTGATGATATTTGGCCACGGTTCTCAGGAAGGTTGAAACCATGGTCATGGTCATCGCAGCCGCGATCCCTTTTCCAGCCACATCAGCAATTCCAAAGCAGAAATAGCGTTCGTCGATGGGGAAGTATTCAAAGAGGTCGCCTCCAATCTCGCTGGCGGGTTCAAGGATTCCGTAAATCCTCAGGGTTTCGGAGATATTGGGATGCTTTTCGTTCTTAGGGATAAGGTTTCGCTGAATTTCAGAGGCAATGCGGACTTCGGCAATAATTCGGTTTTTCTCGGCACTGGTGATCTGCAGATTGTGAATATATTCTTTCAGTGAATTCTGCATGGCAGCGAAGGATTGGGTTAAACGGTCAATTTCGTAAGAAGTTCCAATTTCTGGCAACTCAGTGTCGAAATTACCTTTTCCGATCTTCTGCGCCACATCGGTGAATACTCTTAGGGGTTTGGAAACGCTTAGAGTGCGATAATACACTATGATCGATATGGTTAAAAAAGATACAATCGAGATGAGAAGCTGAATGATCAACAGCAAGTTCAGATCCCGCATCACATCTGCATTGGCGATAACGATTCCCAGAGACCAGTTGTTGCTGTAGAGAGGTGAGAAAAACACCCAGGAATCCCCAAAGAAGGATTTGGAATGGGTGCGCACGAACTGCACATCTCCATTGATCATGGCTCTGCCGATTTTGCGAAGTTGCGGATCGTTATATTGCTCGGCAAGGCTGAATATGCTTTCGTCCATCACTAAAGAGTCAGCCGGATGTGTGATAATGGTTCCGATCTCAGAAATCAGGAAAGCAAATCCGCTTCTCTTCAGTTTTAGGGGGGTAACCATATTCTGCAAGTCACTCAGCTTGGTGTCCAATCTGATTATGCCGGTACATCTGCCCCCGGAAAATATAGGCAGACAAAAGGATACAACTACTTGCCGAGTTGCGAACTGGTCGAACCAGGGTTCTGTCCAGAATTTTTTCTCAAGGGTTAAGGGAATTTGAAACCAATCCATATATTGATAATCGGTATTTGGATAGGGAAGCACCAGCTCGCGGTTACTTTCATAAAATACGGATTTGGCATTCAAACCATTGTGCAAAGCCGGATCATAGGCCAGAGTGATGCATTCAACCTCGGGGTATTCATAAACAATACTGAACAGATAATGGTTGAATTCCTCTTCTGTTAAGGCTTTCATGTTGTTCAGTTCCAGAATGGTCTTTCCCAGAGCTTCCACTCTGCCGAATTTTCCGTCAATTTCGTAGATAGTTTCGTGAGCCAGATGACTCACGGAATCGCGGGCATTGTCCGTCATCACTCTGGAGAACAAGAAACGGGTTATACCCACGTAAACAGAAAAAATAATGAATAGGAAAAGAAAGATAAATGTGATTATCTGATAGGCAATGGTGCGGTCTTCGTGTTTATTTGCCATAAGGATAAAAGCTTTCGTAGCTTTGTTTGGTAACCGGGTTTCCCTGGTTGCTCAGCAGATCTTTCACGGCTTGAAAATCAGAACTCCGCAAAACTCCAATTTCATTGGGACGCGCCATTATAACATTTCGCATTTCCTGTAACATCCATGCCTGATGAGGTCTGTTGGCCGGAATATGATGCCTGCGCATGATGTCCAGCACAGTATCTATTGTTTCTTCCTGATGATTGATGGCATATAGCCAACCGTCCATGGTGGCTTCTGCAAACTTTTTGCATTGATCAGGATAAAGCTCGAAATAGTCTCTTCTACAGTATATTCCATCCTCAATGATGTTTAGCCCCACATCGCTGAAACTTACCGCGAAAAGCTCATCTGGGTCAATTCCCGCTTGTAATACCTTGTGATACTCATTGTAGCGCATCACATTGATCATGTCTACAGCGTCGTTCAGAAACAGGTTTATCGTGAAATCGATGTTTACGATATTCATATTCAGCTTGTTCTGTTTTATGAAGATCAGCGACAAATCCCTGAAATCTGATCTCCACAGACCCAGACTGTGGTTATTCATGTCGGCAACAGATTTGATACCATGGCTCTTTTTGCCAACCAACATCAAAGCGGATTTTTGTGAAACCTGAGCCAGATTAACCAAATTGGAATTCTCTGCATCACGGGTCATGGCGGTGATTAAAAATAGTTGAGTGATATCGGTTTTTCCGCTTTGCAGGCTTTCGTAAGATGGAGAATCAGGTCCCCCTGGCAGGATTCTTACATCAAGCCCATAATCGCGGTAAAAGCCTTTTTTCTGAGCCATATAGATACCGGCAAATTGAGCCTGATGCGTCCATTGAGGTAAAAAGCGAATGGGAAAGAGGGTGGTGGATTGGCTTTCGATTGTATCGCTCTCTGCAGAAAGATTTCCCCCATTTTCACCCGGCTTTCTGCAAGATGAGAATAATATGGCACAACATATTCCCCCCAAGATAAGGAGAATCTGAATGTAGAACTGGAACCTGATCAACATTTCTTTAGCTTGTTCACTTCCTTGATGTCCGGGCACTTTTTATAAAAAACACACACCCCAACAACTGGGTGCATATCTACACACATAAAACATATTGTGCAGATCACAGTTATTTGGCAATCAATAAAGTTCAATTTCAACCACAAGGCCGTGGAAAAAAATCCACAAAATTCCGGGATTGAAGATTAGCTTGTTTTTTGGGTTTTAGCGGCAGTGTGAACAAACTCCCTGAAGAGCGGATGCGGTTTATTGGGACGGCTCTTAAACTCAGGATGGAACTGAACGCTGACAAAGAATGGCAGTTCAGGATATTCCACCACTTCCACGAGAAGTCCATCCGGCGATAAGCCACTTATCTTCAGTCCGGCCTGGCTTAGAAGCTCACGGTAGCTGTTGTTGAATTCATAGCGATGACGATGCCGCTCGCTGATCTCGGTGGTCTTGTAGGCTTTATAAGCCCTGCTATCATCAGAAAGGATACACTTATAAGCTCCCAGACGCATCGAACCGCCGATCATATCAATATAAAGCTGATCTTCCATCAGATGAATCACCGGATGGGGAGAAAGCTCGTCAAACTCACTGCTGTGAGCTCCATTGAGCTTGCAGAGATTGCGGGCACATTCGATCACCATTACATGCAGTCCCAGACAAAGGCCAAAATAGGGGATTTTATGTTCCCTGGCATAACGGGCTATGGCGATCTTGCCTTCGATACCGCGGATTCCAAAACCGCCTGGAATAAGCACTCCGCCTACATCAGCCAGTTCCTTGTCCAGTTCGTTTTCCTTAAAATTTCGCTCGCTGTCAATCCACTTAATCTTCAGTTTCTTTTTTATGCTTGCGGCAGCGTGCACCAAGGCTTCTTCCACGCTTTTATAGGCATCCTGGTGCTTAACGTATTTACCACAGATGGCGATGGTAACGGTTTCGGCAGCTTTTTCCTTGTTTTGAAGAAATTGGTGCCAAGCCTGCATTTTGATGGGCTTTTTCTTCAGTCCGAAATGCTCGCAGACGATTTCAGGTAAACCTGCCTTCTGAAAATTGAGGGGAACCTCGTAAACACATTTCACATCGATGGCGTTCACCACATGGTCTCGGGGGACGTTTGTGAACAGGGCGATCTTGTTGAAAATCTCCTCATCGAAGGGTTTTTCACTCCGGCAAAGCAGAACATCGGGTTGGATACCAATCTCACGCAGTTTGTATGCACTATGCTGCGAAGGCTTGGTCTTCAGCTCACCTGCGGCTTTGATATATGGCACATAGGTAAGCAGCACATAGAGGGTATTTTCATAGCCAAGATCAAGACGCAGTTGACGCACTGCTTCCAGGAAAGGCAGGCTTTCGATGTCGCCGATCGTACCGCCAATCTCGGTGATCACGATGTCATAGTCACTTGCCAAACGTTGGATGCGGCTTTTTATCTCGTTGGTTACGTGGGGGATAACCTGCACGGTTTTACCCAGATACACACCCTTTCTTTCGTTCTGGATCACGGTTTCATAGATTTGTCCTGCACTGCTGCTGCTGTATTTATTCAGGGCTTCATCAACAAAGCGTTCATAATGTCCCAGGTCGAGATCAGTTTCAGCACCATCGTCTGTCACAAAAACCTCTCCATGCTGATAGGGACTCATGGTTCCGGGATCCACGTTCAAATATGGATCAAACTTCTGGAGCACGACCCTGTAGCCCATTTCCTTCAGCAACAAACCTATCGAGGCGGTGGCGATGCCCTTCCCCAAGGAAGAAAGCACGCCACCCATTACAAATATATATTTCGCCATTTTCGTTACAGCATTGGCTTCAGGCAGGCCAGCGATTCTTCTATCGCTCCCACCGTGTAGGCAAGATCATTTTCGCTATGGCGATAGCAAATGTAGCCATGATGGAATGGCTGCAGGAAAACCTTGCGACGGATCAGTTGCGTGTAGAATTCGGTTCTCAGCTTTTTGTAAAGCCCGGTATCATCCTTCGGGAAAGTGATATATGGCATCCAGGGCGCACCACTGAAGGCAGCCGGAATACCAGATTCTTTCAGGACTGTTTCCACTTCTGCGGCAAACTTCCAGCCTTTTTTCGCGATCACATCCAGAACCTTGTCCCTTTCCAATATTTCAATGGTCTTCAGGGCGGCTACGATGCTGTCGCTATTGGGAAAAAAGGTGGAGGACAAGAACACCTTGTCGGCCATTACCTTCATATACTCTTCCTTGCCAACCAGCGCGGCAATGGCATAACCGTTTGCCATGGCTTTGCCAACCGTGGTAAGGTCGGGAGTTACGCCAAAGTGCTTTTGGGCTCCGCCCAGGCTGCATCTGAATCCGCTACGGATCTCGTCGAAGATCAGCACTGCGTTGTATTTGTCAGCAAGGGCACGCACCCCTTCCAGGTAACCCGGCTTGGGCATCTGCACTTCCAAGGCCAAAGGATGTCCCACAGGGGTAACGATGATCCCGGCCATATCGTCTTTATTGGCTTTCAGAATGGCTTCCAGTTCGTCCAGATCGTTGTAGTGGAATTCCAGGATGTCTTCATAGAGCTTTTCCGGGATTCCGCCCCTCACTTCCACGCACCAATCATGCCAGCCATGATAGCCGCAACGGGCGATCTTGGTTTTGCCTGTCGAGGCACGGGCAACCCTGATGGCGATGGTGGTGGCGTCGCTTCCGGTTTTTACCAAAGCTGCCATTTCGCAACTTGGGATAAGCTCACGCAGTTTCTTTACCAGAGTGCTCTGAATTTCCTGGGTTAAGGAAAAACAAAAGCCCTTGCCGTGAACCTGCTCAAAGACTGCATTGTCGATCTCGTCTTCACGATAGCCGATGATGATAGGTCCATAGGCGCAGAGGTAATCGATGTATTCGTTGCCGTCCACGTCGGTTACCCGACCGCCTTTGCCACTGTCAAAATAGATGGGGTATTCACCCACCACAAAGTTATAGGGACGTCTGATTCCGGCTACTCCGCCGGGAATAAGGGTTTGCGCTTCTGCAAACAGCGCCATGCTCTTGTCGAGTTTCAATTTATCTGCCATGTTATACTCCTGTTTTTAAATGGTCACACGGATTGAACGGATTGAACGGATGGACACGGATTCTTGCGATCAAAGGGTCATCGGTTCGAACTGGATCTCTTATCAGGCTTGACAAATGCAAGTTCTGAACATGTTTACAGAGCAAATCTCGTTTTTTAATTATCACTCTTTATCCGTGTTAATCCGTTTAATCCGTAAAATCCGTGTAACTATTCTTTTTTTATCTCTGCCAGAGGGAAGCGATTCCCATTCCGCCACCGATGCAAAGCGCAGCCAGTCCTTTGTGGACACCGCGTTTTTGCATCTCATGCAGCAGGGTTACGATTATGCGGGCACCACTGGCTCCGATCGGATGTCCCAAAGCTATCGCACCGCCATTCACGTTTACTATCTCCGGGTTTATCTTTCCTATTCCTTCCGCTTCCAAGCCTTTCAGGACAGCCAGAGACTGAGCCGCAAAGGCTTCATTCAACTCGGCAAGTTCTATATCACCAAGGTTCCAACCACTCTTTTCCAGCACTTTTTTGATCGCAGGAACAGGACCATAACCCATGATGGCAGGATCGACCCCGGCAGAAGCGCTGTTGACAAAGGTGGCAAGAGGATTAAGCCCCAGTTCTTTGGCTTTGGCTTCACTCATCATGATGAGGAATGCAGCTCCGTCATTTATTCCGCTGGAGTTTGCTGCTGTAACTGATCCCTCGCCTTTGAAGGCCGGACGCAGTTTGGCAAGGCTTTCTGTGGTTACTCCGGGACGCGGCATTTCGTCTTTGGCGATCACCAATGGATCACCTTTTTTCTGGGGAATCACGAAGGGAACGATCTCTTCTTTGAAGCGGTCACTGGCTTGGGCTGCTTCGGTTTTGTTCTGGCTGGCTGCTGCAAAGGCGTCTTGCTCAGCTCTGCTTAAACCGTGTTTTTCGGCAAGGTTTTCCGCGGTTACGCCCATGTGGTAATCGTTAAAAATGTCGCTTAGCCCATCCCGAATCATCAGATCGACCACGCTTTTGTTTCCCATGCGAGCGCCCCAACGTTCATCCATCAGGGCATAGGGGATCTGGCTCATGTTCTCCACTCCGCCTGCAACCACGATCTCTGCTTCACCGGCTGTGATCATCAGGGCTGCCAGGCTAACAGCTTTCATGCCGGAACCGCAAACCTTGTTTACCGTGTAAGCCGGAACGCTATCCGGAATCCCGCTATGGATTGAGATCTGGCGTGAGATATTCTGACCATAGCCTGCTCCGATAACGTTACCTATGATCACTTCGTTCACCAGTTCAGGCTTAATACCTGTTTCCGCGAACATTGCCTTCAGGGTGTTCACCCCAAGCTGCACTGCCGAAACGTCCTTGAAAGCTCCTCCGAAATTACCGATGGGACTGCGCTTTGCGCATACAACCACGGCGTTTTTCATCTGTTCCTCCAGTTTTATTTTTCTCTTTATTCCACATGGCAAAAACATGAGCTTTTTAGTCAACCATAATCTTGGCTACTCGCTTGTTTTTCAGAGTAAAAATGGAGGACAGCCATAGATTTAAATAGTTACACGGATTTTACGGATTAAGCGGATTAACACGGATTTACATATCACCCACTGAAGACACCGATAACACCGAAGAATAGCCCACCGAGGACACCGAAAACACCGATGAATGGCTACTCGCTTGTTTTTCGGAGTAAAAAATGGAGGACTGCTAGAGATTTTAATAGTTACACGGATTGCACGGATTATACGGATTTGCACGGATTATACGGACCACCTGTATGTATAAACCCATCTCCATTAACCATTAACTATTATTCATTAACTTCCCTGACTATCTCTGTGTCCTCTGTGGCCTCTGTGGTTCAAAATACCTCTGCTTTTCTCCGTGTTGAAAAAGAAAGGGCGCTTCTGCAAGCGCCCCGACAAATTGTATTTATTTAAAGGCTTCCTGCCCGGTGAATTGCCTGTAGGGATCAAAGCTTTTCAGCACACGCAGGTCATCAGCTGAAAGCCTGTTCAGGCAAATCCGGGTGATGAGCTCTCCCATTCCGGGACCCAGCATAAAGCCCTGACCGCACATTCCCACGGCTTGCACCATGTTTGGCACTTCCTTCATTATTCCCACAATGGGAAATCCGTCCGGGGTCATGGGATATTGTCCGCGCCAGGTTCTACGAACTTTGAGGTTGCGCAGGCGGGGATAAATGTGCAACATGCGTTTACTGCACATCGGCAAAAACTCTGAGGTAGAGCGGTTGTCGATCCCCAAAATCGCCGGATCGGGAGTAATGCAGAACACAACCTGCCCTTCGACATTCTGGTAGAAGTAAAAGTTTGCGCTGCCAGGGGCTTTGCGCATATCGATCACCATCGGTTCAAAGAATCTGGCCACTGGCTCAGTGATTCCGGCTTCATGGCAATCGGGGAAAACCGGCAATGCAAGCCCAACCAAAGCACCTGTTTCCCTTGCAAAGTTTCCGGCGGCGTTGATAACCCAAGCGCTGCTGTAGCTGCCTTTATTCGTTTTCACTTTGGCAACCATACCGTCCGCAAGCTCAAAGCCTGTCACTTTTTCATTGAAGCGGTATTCTACTCCGGCTTTCAGGGCATGACTGTAATACGATGAAGTGACCAGGAGTGGTGAACAGGAACCGTCTTCGGGGCTGAAAGTGGAGCCCAGCAGCCCTTCCATCAGGATTCCGGGAACCACTTCATTGTATTCTTCGGGGCTCAGCCACTTTATGTTCAAGCCAAAGCTGTGCTGCACCTTCATCAGGTTTTTCAGGGTCTCAGCGTCTTTTTCATTATAAGCCGGATAACTGTAACCATTTGAAAGCCAACCGATATCATCACCGCGTTCAGCTTCCCAGTTCTTGAAGATTTCTATCGAGCGCAGGCAAACGCTGATCTTGCCAAAGTCCGAATGCGTGGCACGGATACCGCCAATCGCCTTTTTATTGTTGGCTTGTCCGGGGCCATGTTCCGGATCGAGCACCAGAACCTTAAATCCTGCTTCTGCCAGGTAAAGAGCGGCTGGCTGGCCTATGGAACCTGCTCCGATCACGATAACGTCATAATTCGTATTCATTTCACACTCCCATCGGGGAATTTGTCCAAAGGAATTTCGATAAACAGCGGGCGTTTGGTATTGGGAACCACGTCCGTGGTGGGGATGCCTTCTTCCCGCAGCAGGCTTTTGATCATCACTTCGCAGGTTTTGGCTCCACAGGGTCCCATTCCGGCCCGGGTGATGGCTTTGATCTGGTTCAGATCGCTGATTCCCTTGCGGATCAGAGAACGCACCTGACCAACGCTAACCCTTTCGCAGAGGCAGATCATGGCATCATCCGCCATTCTTTCGGGAACGATGGTTTGGGCAAGAGGCGCAGACACACTTTCATCCTGAATCCTGAATCCGGCGATCTGCTTGGCTATGGCTTTGGGAACGGCAAACTTCACTATCTGGCAATGCTGTTTGGGATAGTCCTGCACTCCGGTAACCTTGAAGCTGCCAAGTGCGTTGGCGTCAATATCGGTGAGGGTCAGTTCATCGGCCACTTTAATTGCCTGATTCATCACTTCATAAACCACGCTGACGGTGGGACTATCCGCATCCTTGCGATAATCCACCAGGGTGATCGCCAGTCCGGGACAGATAAGCAGGCATTTTCCGCAACCAATGCAGGAGCCATCATAAACCGGCACCGCCATCAGGCTGCCATCCATCGTGTGAATGCTATTCGTAGGGCAAACCGTGGTGCAGGGATTACAAGGAATCTCTTGCAGGCAATGGATGATGGGGAACACCCCTTCTTCCTTTTCGCAGTTCTGATAGCCGATTATCTTGCCGGGATGGGCTTTCAGTTCCTCCGCTTTGGCAAACCATTCACCGGGAATGGGGTTGTCTTTTTGTCCGCTCAGTTCTGTTGCGATCTTCAGTCCGGCGATCTTGCCATTGAACATGGCAGAGCTGGCTTCGGCTATTTCCAAAGCGTCTCCGGCAGAATCAACCGGGATTCCGGCTGCTTCGGCTTCAAGGGTGAATTCGCTTAGGGGATCAAGCCCTACGGCTATCAAAATCGTATCGCATTCAAAGGTCTTTTCGCTGCCCGGAATGGCCTGAAAATTGGTATCGATCGCGGTGATGGTGATGGATTCCACTGCCTCTTTTCCGTTTGCACAGAGGATCGAATGCGAGGTATAGATCGGAACGCCCAGACGCATCAGTTTGTCGGCATGAACTTTGTATCCACCACATTGGGGCATGGCTTCGGCCAGGCCAACCACTTCAATTCCGGCTTGCAGAGCGTGATAACCTGCGATCAGACCCACGTTTCCACCACCTATTATAAACAGCCTTTCGGTGGGGCGAACCAGATCGCGGTTCACCAGGGTTTGAAAAGCTCCGGCTCCATAGATGCGGGCAAGGTTATTACCGGGAAAACGAAGGAACTTTTCTCTGGCTCCTGCCGCATTCAGAATGCGTTTGGGGTGAACTATCTTGTAAACCCCGTCCTTCAGGATGCCAACTTTCTTGTCGCTGAATACGAATACGGCAGTGCTATCCAGCCATATCTGCACGCTGGCAAAGGTCATCACTTCGCTTGCCAGGATCTTTCCGATCTCGTGTCCACGGGTTCCGGCACGGCTATCTTCCTGCGAACCGAAGAACTTATGCGTTTGCAAAACCAGTTTACCGCCCAAAGCGTTTTTATCGTCGATCAACAGGGTTTTAATGTTCTTTTTGCCCAGTTCGATGGCAGCGGAAAGCCCGGAAGGGCCACCCCCAATGATCAGAACTTCGGTTTCCACATGTTCGATCGGTTCAAACTCACGTGGCTTGTCGTCTTCCGGAAGGGTGGGAAGCCCTTCCATGCCTTGCACGATCATATATTCGCTAACGGCTGTCATGCAGGACTTTACGGGAACTCCATTGGCAACCACGCTGCACTTTGCACATTGCCCGTTGGCGCAAAAGATTCCCTGAGCGCCACCGTCCTTATGATGGTGACCAAAAACGGAAACTCCATTGGCGATCAGCGCAGAGGAGATCATTTCTCCGCGTCTGGCTTTCAGCTTGGTGCCGTTCCAGTAAAAGCTGATCTCATCCAATTCCGGCACCTCAAGAATTGGATGGGTGGTGATGCGATTGTCATTCACCATGACGAAAAACTCCTTTATCGCGGCTTGGCAGCTTGCTTTGCCGTATCTCATTTTTGGGGTTTACAAAGTTTGTGCCCTATCTCTTTGTCAAGCGAAATAGC
>CAZNGW010000058.1:0-17642 GCA_964572925.1 uncultured Candidatus Cloacimonas sp.
GATTCTGGCAGCTTTCGTCCAGCCAGGGTTCAAAGCTAATCTCGCCCTTGCCTTCCTCGTTGTCAAAAAGCAATGGGTCAATATCTTCCGGGTCGGTGCTTCCCCAATACACAAAGGCTGCCATGAAGGGGGTCGTTGTATTGTTATATATGTTTATGCCGTTGTTATATAGCTTGTTCCACTGAGTCAGGCTGCTACCAAAATTCAGGATTCCCCCACTTTGGTAAATACCATTGGCACTGCAGTTGGTAATGGTGTTATTCACCAGATTCAAGGTTCCAGAGTAGTGTAAAATCCCATTTCCAGCATCGCTGAGCGTGCAGCCTGTAAGCGTAGTGGTGTTATTGTCTTCGATTTTCAGCAGATTATGATAACTGAGTTTCAGGGTGCAGTTATTCAGGTTCACAAGTCCCCGGTAAATATACATCAAACAGAATTCCTGAGGTGGGGTATGGTTCTCGTCCAGTCCGGCATTCATGATAGTAGTCCAGTTCAGATTGCAGACGGCATCAGGATTGTATATTCTCAGGCCAACCCAAGTGCTGGGAAGATTTGGATCCAGACCTCGAAAAATCACGGGTTGGGTCTCGGTTCCCAGGGTGTTCAATGCTCCGTTAACGTAAAAATAGCTGTCAACGCTGTAAAGGACATAGTTTGGGAAAACAAGCTCGCAGCCTGCAGCTATATTCAACGTGACACCATCATTAACGGTGAAACCATTGGAAAAGCGATAGGGCAAGCCAAAGTCTGGCCAGGTGGCGGTTCTGGTTTGATAGTAAGATGTAATTGCGATATAGGGATTGCCTACTCCCGACATACTAACATTGTTGAAGCTATCCAATAGATCTGCCGATACAGCGATGGGATAATCACCCACATTTATGATACTCAGGCCATTAACAGTAAGCCCATGGTTGGGAATGTTATTGCCCAGAAAACCGCAATATGAAGCATCCTGGATGCTTAAACCTGAAATCGAGGCGACATCTGAGCTTTGCATATCCTCAAAGACAAGGCCATGTCCGTAGCTATAACGTATCAAACAATCGCTTAAAGTCAGATTGGCAGCACCACTATTACAGAAAGCACGCCGTTGGCTGTAGGTATCTGCGCTTCCTGCATATAGGATCTGGCAATGGTAAAAGTCTGCATCCCAGGAAGAGCTGAAAACCCTTATCCCTTGCCAGTAGGCCGTGCTGGATGGGTAGCGTGTAAAGATTATAGGCAGGGATTCTGTTCCGATGGCTTGAACAGCTCCATAGAACTGCATATATTGGTTGTCTGCCAGCCAGAAAATACAGCCCGGTTCAAAGCTGATCAGGGATCCGTTGTTGCCTGTAAGGCTAACCTCGCAGCGGTATACATAGCCATGATTGGGGAAATTAAGCGAGTTATACAGGTAACCTGACTGGAAAAGCCGAATATTGTTATTGGTATTACCGCTCAAACTTAGATTCTGAATTGAGCCAGCCAGAGAGGGAACAATTGACAGCGGATTTCGTCCACAGCTGTTTATGCTGAGACCATTGGCGATCAGGTTCAGGTCGGTATCGTTGCACCAAAACCCATCTGTTCCACAGCCAGATATGTGTAAATCTTCTATCTGGAGGCTGTCTCCACTTCCAATATCAGAACAGGAAAAGGCTTGTGCCTGCACATTGTTTATCTCACAATTCTGAATGGATAACGTCGTGGCACCAAGATTGTTGATAAAGCTTGCATCATATCCATATTCACTGGCTTTACCTCCATAGCTGAATATGCAGTGTTGAAGGTTGCCATAGCTATTGTTACGGAAGATTAAGCCTTGCCAATAATACGATGTTTCGGGAGGACGGGTAAAGATAATTGGGTTTTCAATGGTTCCGGGAGCGTTCAAAGTTCCATAGATTTCCAGGGTAAGACTGTTCTCAAAATAAAACACAGTTCCTGGCGACAGGTTCACTGTAGTATAATTCACGTAAAGGGGATAGCCGCTAATCTGATATGGGTAGCCATGATTTGCCAGGGTTTGGCTGACCAGATATCCACCATTCACCAGGCGGATTACGTTATGGGCATTTTGCTCAAGCGTTATATTGCTTAACTGATGAACCCAGTTTCCTGATATGCTCAGGGGATAGGCATTGCAGTTGCTAACGCTTAAACCATTTATGCTAACGATATAATCTGAAGCATTCTGATAAATTGCGTCCATGCCGCAACCAGTGATTGTAAGATTGTTGAGTGTCAGGTTATCAGAGCTGTTGTTTGCGCTATCTATGAATATTGCGCGGCAGTAGGCATCGATAATCTGAGTGTTTTCGATCAGCACATTATCGGCACGATATATGGTAAAGGCATCTTGTATATGGTTATATTGATTGCTGCTGGCACAGTGTTCCAGAATGCAGTGATTGAATTGCGCATTTGTGGTTCCAGAGGCAAGGTAAAAGCCTCGCCAGTTCTGAGTGCTGCCTGGCAAGCGAGTAAAAGTGATTGGTTGCTCTGTGGTTCCCACCGCGCTGATAGAGCCATTACATGACACACCAAGGGAATATCCAAACTGGATAAGGCAGCCTGGATCGATAGTAAGAGCGATCCATTGCAGGTCAAGATTTACGGTTTCGAAAACAAAAGGATAACCCCAATTACGGAATGTGGTATTCCGATACAGGTATCCGCTGTTGATTATAAATATCCGGTTATCGGAATTACTCGAAAATATAGGCTGTTGATCCAGAAAATCAATCAGATTAGCAGGTAGTTCCAGGGGTCTGCCACAGCCTGAAACCGAGAGATTATTATAATCAAGGCTGATACTGCCGTTATTAATGTATAAGCCGGTATAGGGACAGTTCACTATGTCCACATTGTTCAGGGTCAGAGTTCCGGCATTGGAACCTGTAATGTAGATTCCAAATGTGGTTCCGCCTGTTAACTGGGTGTTGGAGATGCTAAGATTGTTGAAGTTATTAGCCGAGAGGGAAGGTTCAGGATATCCATATTCAGGGTATCCACATCCATTAAAGGAGCAGTAATCCAGAAATCCTGAACAGCCATTGTCGAAGCTGACTCCTTTCCAAGTATTGGATCCGGCTGGATTGAACGTAATGTTTTGTTCTACACTTCCGTTTGCCACCAGGTTTGCTCCAGCTGTGAAACTCAATTTTCCGTTTTGACCAAACCGTAATCCAGCTCCAGGAGCCAGAGTAAGGGTAGCGCCTGAACTTACATTTAAGTTGTTCAGCAATCGATAGGGCAGATTTGGGTTTGGCAGGGTAAAGCTGCTATAAAGATAGGAATCCCATATTGCTAACATAGGTATCCCGGGGCCGGAGATCTGGAGGTTGGTCAGGTTGGCATAGTGCTGGACTGCTGCTTCGAGGGGATACGAATTGCTGTTTTGAACGGATATGTCGTCCATCACCAATGTTGGATAGTTATTGGATTGAACACAGACGCCTTTATTACAACCGGAAATGTCCAGATCAAACAGATTTATATTACTACTGTCGCCTTCAATATGAATTCCGCTTTGGGCAACGCCGGTGATATTGCAAGCGTTGATATTGACGGTGGAATTGTTGATATAGATACCATTGCCACTGATGGAATTGCTTACATTGCAATTCAACAGGTTTATAGTTCCGGAATTCACGATCCGCAATAAAGCCGTGTTATCCTCAGACTTGGAAAAACTACAGTGGTTGAAGGTACTGCCTTCAGCACCATTCAGATAAATCTTCGTATAGTTATAATCTGCGGAAATGGAACTAAACACGATCGGGACATCGGCAGTTGCCATTGCACTGATTTGACCCTGAATCTCCAAAAGGGAATTATTCTCAAAGAGAACGGTGACTCCTGGCTCAAGGGTAAGGGTAGCGCCATTTAGAACTCGAACCGTTCCACGGATTTGGTGAGGATTGTTACTCAGGAATAAGGTGGTATCTGTGCTTATGTCTCCCGTAATGACGGTGGCGGCAGAGCAAAGTGCAAAGCCGAGAATAAAAACAAAAAAAAGAACTGAAGCCTTTCGCATGGGGCACCTCTATGTATTTATTTAATCTGCAGATTCGTCTTTGGGACAGCTGATTACATATTGGTAAGTTCTATTTATTTGTCAAGATTCTCGTTATATTTTCGCTTTTTCTTATCTATAACAGACCGCTATCATACTGCTTCAGCATGTAGTATGATAGCGATAAGATAGTGTCGAGATAGGGAAAGCCAGATAAAAGCTTGGGATTGGGCAGAAATGGCTCAGATCACAGATAGCGCAACAGCTCTCTATCGACCACTCCGGCGTAGAGCTCGATGTAAGGTTTTACCGGGCTTATGTTTATCTTGGGAAAAAACACTTCCTCTATCTGGAAGAAACCTACCGAGGCATTCATTTCCACAGTTATGCAGATAGGTTTTTCCTGACCTTTGGTGATTTTTACTTTCTGAATGGCCGATGCCGAGGTTCGATGGATGTCTCCCACTCGTGTTTTAAGCGATAGCATGCTGGGTATCCGGGCCCGGCCTTTTTCCATGTCGCTACCGTCCCCGATCAAGACCAGTCCTGCTTCCAAAGAATGGATTTTTCGGGTAGCCATATGTCCGAAGATGCCTTCGATGGCTATTGAACGGATAGCGGTTTTGGTCATCAATTCGTTATCAGTGTGCAATTCACTCAGGATGCGGTCGATGAAGGGGGTAGCAAGTTGAATGGAAAGCAGTTCATGGCTGTCTCTGGTAATGGTCATGCCCAGGTCGTGCAGAAGTGAAGCCATGATTACCGCTGTCAATGAATCGTCAGCAGTTCCGGCTCCTTCCTTTTCCAGGTTCATCTGGATGCCTGCCTCATTCAGAAGCTTGAACATCTTGATTGTATTCAAGGTTGCCTTGCGCATGTGGACAGGGCCATGGTCGTTATAGCCCAGCCGTTTGATTGATACGATATTTGCATATTCCTGTGTAGCTTGCAGTTCAGGATCGGCAAAGAGAATCTCTGCGGTTTTAAGTGCTTTTCCCGAAAGCAGCTTCAGGATTCGCTCTTCCAGTTGCTGTTGCTTTACAGATTTATTCATATCTTAATTTTCTCCTTAGAAACGGTTTATCAGCTTATTCACCAGATTAGTTACCGAGGATACCAAAGCGATGGCGATCGAGATGGTTCCAGCTATTAAAAGGGTTTGCAGTATACTCTTTGAAGCCTGCACGTTGTGGCCGCCAATGTAAAACTGCATGGATTGATACAAACCCTTGCCGGGAACCAATGGTATGATCGCACAGGTTACAAATACCGATACCGGCGTCCTCAATCTGGGTGCTAGAATTTCACTGTAGATACATACCAAGATAATCGAAATGAACACCGAGAACAACACGGAGTTGCTGTAGTAAAGCACGATTAGATACAGCGCCCAGCTAAGTCCTCCGGCCAGAGAGGTAAAAAGTATCTTGATCCCTTTCAGGTTTACCCGGATTGAAAAACCTAAAATGGCCAGAAAAGCCCAGATGAATTGCATCAAAGTGAGAGCGTCGAAAGGTCGCATCAATACCCCCACAATTCAAACAACTTCAGCATTGATCCGCTGCCTGCCACTACGCCTACCGTGATGAACAGTGCTTCCACGGCTCTTGCGGTTCCTGAAACAAGGTCACCGCTCATGGTGTCGCGGATTGCATTGGTGATTGATAGACCCGGAACCAAAAGCATGATTCCACCGATGATGATATTCTCAAGACTGATGTAGGGGATATAGTAGTCTGCCGTCTTGGCCAGAATCACGATCAAGGCTGCAGCCAGGGCATTCAGGAGAAAATTGTTGAAAGCCAGTTTAGCCAGATATTTCATGCCAAAGCTTACGACAATACCGATGAATACTGCAACTCCAAATTCAGCCCAGGCACCTCCGAACAGCAGACAAAAAAATCCGCTGGTTGCGCCGCCACAGATATTTTTCAGCCAATTCGGCCAGGCATCTTCGCGGTCAATTCTCTCCAACTCGGTCTGGAAGTGTTCAGGGCTTTTGATCCGGTCTTTTTCCCGGCATTGGGGATCGGCCAGGCAGTTTACCAAGCGGCTTACGCGGGTTATCTTTCCAAGATCTATCCTGCGATTGTCGATCCGTTTGATGCTGGTGCTGATGCCTCCTGCGGGATCTTTCACACTGATGAAGATCCCAGTTGGGGTAACGTAGCTTTCCGTTTCTGGATAGCCAAAACCGCTGCAAACCTTGCGCATCATAAGTTCTACCCGGTTTGTGGTTCCCCCGCTTTGCAGGATGATTCTGCCAACTTCCAAGGCGAGTTCGGTAGCCTGTTTTACACTAAGTCTGGTCATGCTAATCCTCGTGTCCGGCTTGCAGAATCTCTTTTGGCAAGCCCAGAATTGCTGCTATGCGAAGCGCACACTGAGGTGGGGTCTGGTTTTCCTTGAGGCGGATCAAGCTGTAGTCCATCACCTCGGAAAGATGTTTCAAGCGCTGTTCCAGATCGTCCTTTGCAGTGCCTTCCAAGGCTTCAAGTTCTGCTTCAGAAATGCCTTTGATGCTGAAATGTGCAAGGCTCTGCAAATTTGCAGGAGCGCTGAAGTGGGTTGCCGCAACAAAGGTTTGTCCGCTTTTTGCCAGATAATTCAACACAGCCAGGCAAAGCTTTTCTCCTTCTTCGGGATTGGTTCCCCTGGCAAATTCATCCAGAAGGATCAGTTTATGTCCTTTTCGCGAGATCATCTGCACAAAAGAAACCACTTCCCGGCCAAAGGAACTAAGGGTTTCGCTGCCTTCACCGCTATCATGATTGTAATAAATCTCATCGAAAACTGGCAGTTCGGCTTGCTTTGCAGGCAAGGGAATGCCCCAGGCAGCCAGATGGCATAATTGGCCAAGGGTAATCAGTGCCGTGGTTTTTCCGCCCATATTGGGACCAGTGATCAAGTTTGAATTCCGGGTTATATCGAAATCCAGACTTTGATAATGACGGTTACGGTTTTCCAGGGCAAGCTTCAAAGGCAGATTCACTGCAGAGCGAAGTTTAATGGTATCAAGTTTGGAGCCAAGTTTGGGGATACAGCAAGCGTAGTTAATGGCAAATAGCGCCAGACTGAATTCCCAAGCCAATTCAGCACAGGATTTCAGCGCTGTTTCCAGCTTCGCAAAATACTTGGATAGTTGCGAAGTCAGCTTGCATAGAACTTTCTTTTCAGCTTCCTCGATTTCCATATTCAGCCGGGATATTTTGTTTTTGTAGCGCATAGCCTTCGCACTGTCTGCAAGCCTGAAACTCAGGTTGGACATGCTTTCGGATCTGACCACAAAGAACTTGCTGTGTTGCAAGATCGCGATCAGATCAGATTTGCTGCGGGGCAGAATAAATTCCTCTTTTAGACTGGGATTGTTCAGTTTCTCCCTGGCTTGTTCAAGATAGGCAGCGTTTTCCAGCTTTAGTTGATATGCATAGTCAGAGCGGCTTTCACTATAATGCAAGAGTTTTTTGTCATATAAAGGTGAAATTCGGAAGGCAGGCAGTCCGTTACCCTCCGGATCAAGTAGTTGAAACAGCTTTTCCAGGTTGGGCAGTGAGTGCAGCTTTGCACCATGCATTTCAAGCACCAGATTGCGCAACCTGCCGTAAGCCCATAAAAAGCTCTTGAGTTCAAAAAACTCATGCATTTCCAGACAGGGACTACGTTTGAAATGATCCAGGGCCAGCAATGGCAGGTGGTTAAAGAACTCGTCCAGTTTGTCCTTCAAGGTTTTATCGCCTTGCAGCTTGTCTCTGAACCAACTTGTATTATGATACTGCTTTTTTAGCTCTTCCAATACAGGACGCGCTGCAAGCTTATGGCGCCTGATGGCGGAGCCTAACTCTCCAGGGGCTTCGATTAAAGCCAGAAGTTCGTTCAGGTTCAGGTTTTCTCTCAGTTTTTTGAGCATGTTTAAATTCCTTTGGCCGCAAAAGACACTTGGTGATCTTATTATTTATCACTTGACACTGGTGTCAATCACTTTTCTAAAACTGCCCTCAGCAGTGCTTAGCAGATCAATCGAATCGCGGTTGTAACGGCGAACCGTTTCGGGATGGGGAAAGCGAAAACGGTTTCGGTGCGAAACAGTCAGCCAGGCTTCCCTGGGTTTTACAGTAGCAAGAAAAACTTCTGAACTGGAGCTCTTTGAGCCGTGATGGGGAACCTTAAGATAGTCCGCTTGAAGTTCATCATCATATCTTTCGGCAAGGTATTTCTCAGCTTCGCTTTCGATGTCACCGCTAAAGAGCATGCGCTTACCGGAAGCGTCCAAACGGAATACCAGAGAGCGGTTATTTTCATTATCACTGTGGTATTGTTTATCCGGATGCAAGAACTTAAGGCGGTTCTGGCCGATCCGGTAGCTGATGGTATCTGCTATTACGTGAACTTTACTGCGGGACAGGTAACCAGCCTGTTCAAATTCCCTCCACAGAGGTTGCTTAAGGCTTTCATCGCTGACAAATATATGTTTTATCTTCAGCGATGCAGCCAGAGCAGGAAATCCGCCACAGTGATCTGAGTGCAGATGGGTTATCACAAGAGCATCAATCTGTCTGATGTTTTGGCGGGACAACCAGGGTAGCAGCTTTCTTTGAGCCCAACTGCCACTATTCAGTTTATCAGGGTTTACGGTTTGTTCGGCATAACCATATCCGTTTATTCCACCTGTATCCACCATCAGGACAAGTCCGTCATTCAGTTTTACCAGACAGCAATCAGCCACACCGCTATTGAATACTGTTAGCTCAGTTACTTTGTGGTTAGGAGGGTTAACCAGGAAAAGCAGGGCAGAAAGACCCAGCATAGGAATAAAACTGTAGAGAGCCCAAAGGAATTTTCCTCTGATCAGCAGAAACAGCCAGAGAATGATTATCACCAAAGCCCAGGCAGCGTTTTGGCCTGAATATATGCCACTTAATGCAAAAGGCAGGGAAGCACTGAAGAGCACCCACTTTGTCCAAAGCAGGCTGGTATATTCATATACGAGTTTCAACGTAGTAAATAATGTCCAGCTTTGGGGGACAAGCATGATAAGGAGTGAAAGAGGCAGGAGAATTCCAATCAGAGGAATGCCCAGGATATTTCCGATGATTCCATTCAGGCTTGCCCGTCCGAAGTAAAAAAGGGTAAGAGGAATAATTGCCAGACTTACCATTACAGTTAAAAGCAAGCCTTCCAGCATATTTCCCAGGATATACAGTCTGGGGCTGTTCATCACTCGATCATGGTTGAACCAGGCTATTCGAGGCAAACCATATAAGATCACCAGAACAGCAAGATACGATAGTTGCAACCCGATATTGAAAAGCTGAACGGGGCTGGCAAGCGTTATCAGGAGCAGGGATATGGCCAGGCCTTGCAGACCAGACAGAGGTCGTTCCAGCTGCCTGGCTAAAATCAGGCTTCCGATCATCACGATGGATCGGGTGATGGGAGGAGCAAAATTGTTCAAAGCAGCAAAAAGAATGATCAGCGGAAGAAAACTCCATTCAGCTATGTGCCGGGGTACAAAAATCCTCAGCAGACTCACCACCACCAGATAAATGAACCATACATGCAATCCGCTTACCACGATCAGATGCATCATTCCGCTGTTGCTGAGTGAATTCAGGTGGGTGTTTTTCGCCTCGGAGTCTGAAAGCAGCAGTCCTTTTGCCCAGGCTGCATTGGTGCCCAGCTTTGTGTCCAGATCTTTTAGCAGGCTTAGCCTGAGTTTGGTCGTCCAGCCAGATAAGTTGGTTCTGGAAAGCCTGGTAAGTTTCCCGAGCTGGTATGCGCTTCCAGAAAACCGGGCAGGATAGATATCAAGCAGAGGATCATGGTTAAGCTGTTGAACATCTGCAAGTCCCCGATACCAGAAGCCCGGTTCCAAGGGCGTTTCGGATCTGTAGAGCAAGCGGTCGTGCATTTTGTTGCCTGCCAGGCTGTAGAGCTTGATCTCATATCGATTTTCGGTATAGGATAGGACACTGGAAAGGCGAAACACCATTTCCTGTCTGAGTTGTTTGCGCTGCTGCAACAGTTCTCTGAGCGGGGTTATGTATCCTTCAGCAATTTGCATCCGCCAGGCTCCAGCCAGTAAACATAGAGCCAGGAGCAGATAAATCCGCCATCGGGGCAGCAACCAGGCTGAAATGCACAAAACAATGGCCGGAACCGCCAATAGAAGGGGTTCCGGTTTGAGGTGACCGGCCAGGACTATTCCCAGCACCCAAAGCGTTACCGGAACGGCAAGGGGGGCTGTAGAAGTTCTGGCAGAACGCATGATCTTCAGTTCATTTTTGCTTTATGGCTGAAAACACCCAGGATTACTCCCAAAACCACACTCCAGAGAGCAGCCAGTCCGATCCGGTAAAGCTCAGGCAACATGAAGGTTACCGTATGTGCCGGGATCCAGAACCAGAACAGAGAATAGATGCTTTTATCGAGGTTTTGCCAGTTTTTTTGCTTTTCCGGCAGGTTATCCAATACCCGATGCCCCAATATCAGAGTAAGGCCAAATTGCAGGTTCATAAATGCTGAAATGGCAAATGCTTTGCCAAAAGCCTGCAAGGGTGGAAGGTATTCATGCGCTTCCAGATATTCCACAAAACCGGTATAGCCTTTGAAGGCATATTTGATGCCGATGGCCAGAATTGCCCATACTATCATTTTCCAAATAGTTAGCCACAAGCTAAAGGGATAGTGGATGTTTTTCGTGTTGATCCAGCGTGAGATCACTTCTCCAAAGGTGCCCAGGATGGCGAATTGGATCATCGCCGAGATAATGGGCATGGCTTTCACCCAGCTTACGTAGCTTATCAAAAACTGATTCATATCATTATTCCTTTAAGTGGTATTATTCCTTCTCTTCCTGTGATTCCCGCCTCCAGTCATCATGGGGGAAATAAGCGTGCAATAAGCGTCGCACCCTTAATTCACGCTTATTGCTCCCATATTTCCCAAGACATCACTTGCTGTCCAGAATCAGGATCCCCTCCCAGTTTTCAGGCCTGTGCTGTGCCAGGGATAAACATCTTTCCCGCATGGCAAGCGAGGGTTTATCGAAATGCGGTTCGCCACACAGGCCTGCGAAACGCTCAGCAGCCAGCTCAAAATCACCCAGGCGGTAAAGCTCCAGACCTGCGGCGTAAACGGCAGTCCAGGAATAGTCTTCGTTGCTGCCGGCTTCGTCCAGTAGTTCATAGATGCGGGTTGGGGTGTCCTTGCCTTTTACCTTCACATAATCAAGCTCCCTCACGATAAACATTTCTTTCACGAGCAGATATGTGGATTCGCTCAGGATAAGGTGGGTGCCGTAGAGTTTATTAACCCCTTCCAACCGCGAAGCCAGATTTACCGGATCGCCAATGCAGGTATATTCCATCCTGCGCTGTGAACCGATATTCCCCGCTACCAAGGTTCCTGAATTGATTCCGATGCGGGTACCCAAATGGAACTTTTCGCTGGGGCTAAGTTCCTGTTTGGTGCCAAGCTGCAATCCCATCTTGCGTTGCGCCAGGGCTACCCGACAAGCACACCAGGCATGGTCACTGCGTTCCAAGGGTGCACCGAAAACCGCCATCAAACCGTCTCCGGTATATTTGTCCAGCATCCCGTGATTGTCCAGAATCGTATTGGTGAAGCTACTGAAATATTCGTTCAAATAGCTTACCAGTTCTGGCGGTTGATGCTGTTCCGAAAACTTGGTAAAGTCGTAGATGTCTGTAAACAAGACAGTTGCATTCAGTTCTTCGCCTCCCATTTGCACCAGAGTGGGATTGGAACTGATTCTGTCCACCAGGTCAGGATGCAGATAGCGACTGAAAACCAACCTCAATTCCCGCTTGTGTTTGCCTTCAGCCCAGTAACTCAGGGAAAGAATCAAAAGCCAGGAAAGCACCCAGGCTAAAACCAGGGAAACGGCATTAAGCATGATCAGATATGCCTGGAAGCAATACCATGACCCAACCAGGATCAGCCCCAAAAGCATCAGACCCAGGAACGGACTAAACTCAGCACTGCTCCTGGTAACCACGATAAACATAAGCAACACTATGAGATAGATTAAGAGCAGACTCAGCCATCCAGGAGGTGTTTGTAAATGATGCCCCCGGTTAAGATTACTGATCAGGGTTGCCCAAGCTTCCATACCCGGCATGCCCCATGTGTAAGGTGAACTCTTTAAATCCATTAGCCCTGCTGCAGTCGCTCCACATAAAATGGTTTTCCCGGTGAAGTATCCGGGTGGGAATAGGGTTTCTTCACCCCGTTTGGCTTGAACCGCAGAATAGAGCAATGCACTGAACGGGATGTATTTAAAAACTCCGTTTACCCCACCCTTGCCATACCAGAAAATGGGAATTTCGCCTTTGCTGTTGTAAAGAATCGTATGCTGTGCTTTCGTGGCGCTTTGATAAGCTGCCAGGCCGAGATTTGGATAGAAACCGTCCCCCACCCTGTAATATGCCGGAACCGAGCGTAGAATGCTGTCAGAAGCTCTGGACAGGCTTACTCCTCCGACCCCTGCTGCGCTTTCACAAAACTGGGCTAATGGTGCTTGAACTCCCTGCAAGGAAAGAGCCGGAACTGCCCTGGAAAGATGCAAAGCATGTTTTTCAAAGGCTTCGTCTGGTTTCCCGCCCCCTGCTGAAAAGGCCAGGATGCAGTTTCCCGCTGACCTCATGGATTCCGAAAATGCGCTGTCTGAAAGGCCGGGATCCTCTTCACCGCGAAAGAAATCTGGTTCGTCGAACAGGATGTCATACACTATTGTTTGGGCATTTTCTCTGGCCAGATAACCGGTTATCAATCCATAAAAGGAACGTGGGAATGGCCAGCCCTGTTGAAGCTGTGCTGCAAATCTCAAGGACTCCTGATCGATGGCAACCAGAACAATGCTGCTGTCTGCCAATTCGGAATGAGGCGAAAGCCTGAAACGCAGGTCTTGCAAACGCAGCTCGATTTCTCCGATCAAGGGTAACTGCGTCAGAAAATATAAAGGCAGGCAAATCACCATAGCCAGCAGCGCCAAAGACCTGATGCGCTTGTAGCTTGAGAAATTGATTTGCCAGGATCGCATTGCGTAACCGGCCTATGTCCAGCTTAGGGAACTTTGTGGGTATAAAGTGAGATTTCAGCTTTATGGGGACGTTCACCCTCTTTCAGACTGCGGTTCAGACGATCCAACAGCTTGGAACGCTTTGCATTGCTGGCAGCAGGAACCTCTACCGAAAATAAAGCGCTGGCAATCTCCAGGCTGTCACTGTCCCAAACCCTTGCCATCAGGCTGATCTCTCTGTCCTGTTTGCCTTCGTTGGCCAGGCGGTATTCCAGTTCAATAAACTGTGAGCCAAAATTAGTGATCTTCACTTCGCTGATCTTGATCTGACCGGCCATTTTTTGCACACTGCGCTTCTGCAACCAGATTCCGAAAATGGCCATAAGCAAAATGACAACGATAACACTTGCTTTCAGTTTGTAACGACGAGGGAAATCCATGCGGTCTACGATCGGCATCAAGCACTCCTAATATACAAATTGCCAGGCTGCAAAGGGTTGGCTTACCCAGGCCGATGTTTTGGTGGAAACAATCCCTGCCAGTAAGCGATGATGAGCAAAGATATCTATCAACAGGCTGCTTTTCAGTTCGGTAGTCCTGGTTACAGATCCCTGAAACCAGGTTGCGGTTCCTGTATGCAGGCTTTCTCCCGGAAAAACGTCGTGGTAGTTTTCTCTCCAGTCGCTGCCAAAGCTGCCCTGCTTGGTGTAGGAAGCAATGCTCAGCCAGGTGATTCGCTTGCTGTAGGGCACTTTCAACGAGGCAGAGATATCCACCAGATTTGAGCCTTTGGGATAACCAAGGCCTCTGCCATCGTGCGAAAACATGGTATGATTAAGATAATGCGTGTAGGTAAATGGCCTGACCGCGGTAAGTTCAAGGGTAAACTCAGGGTTTTGCCGTTCAGGCAAGGAAATTGGCATTCGGTAACCTGCTCCACCCTGGATTGCGTATTTATTACCCCACCAATTTGTATTAATCTTGCCATAGCTGAGTTCGTCCAGGGCAAGCTGAGCATACAAGAACAGCGGATTAACCGGCTTATAACTACCCCCTGCATAG
This sequence comes from uncultured Candidatus Cloacimonas sp., assembly GCA_964572925.1. Classification (GTDB taxonomy): domain Bacteria; phylum Cloacimonadota; class Cloacimonadia; order Cloacimonadales; family Cloacimonadaceae; genus Cloacimonas. The sequence goes on from CAZNGW010000058.1 coordinate 14,106, forward strand.
ATCATTACATTGTCCCTGTCCCACAGATTGTGTTCTGTGGCTCTCCAAAAAGCATTGGGCAGCAGATAGTTCAGATCTATGCTACGATTGCCGTAAATCACCGATTCACCGAGAAACAAGTTTAGTTTGCTTCCTGGATGATAGCCAAGTTGATGCACAGCTATATATTTATCGGGGTAGGTTTTGCTGTTCATTGCCGGATAGCTGTAAATGCTCAGGGTGCTATCAGCTTTCAAAGAGCCATGCAGGAATGACAAGCTGAAAGCTCCAGCTTTCCCTTCCGCCAGAAGATAGGCATAGTCGTTTACGCGGTCATTCAAGATAACGCTACCGCTGATGCTGTTACCCAAAGGGAATTTTCCGCGTCCCACGGACAATAAAAGGTTTTTGGCATTATAGCTGAGGTCACCGCTGACATTATCCAGGTTTATTCTGCCATTGCTGGGACGGTTGTAACCATCTATCAGGCTTGAAGATGCCACTTCAGCTTGATTTCCAAAGAACATTCCGTTCCACCAGTGAGTATTCATCTGCCAATGCCTGCCAATAGCGGATTTTATCCTAAACCCCTTGTAAAAAAAGGCATAGAGGCTTTCGGCAAAGACAGGTTCGTAACCTGCCAGAATGTTGAATTCCGCCTGAACAAGTTTATCTGGACTTTGATAGCCAAGCAGGCTATAGTGCGGGTTGCCGGTTCGGAATGCATCCAGAACTGCATCCCCCAATAGGCCAAAATTTTTAAAGGGATGCGCCAGGGCATCATCATAGATCAGGATACTATCGGCTTTTTCCGCCTCAGGGCAATTCAGAAGGCTGCTTTGAAACTCATCTTTTACTGGCTGCGAAAAAGCTGAGTAGGAACCAGGCTCCAAACCTGCAAGTCCAGCGCAAAACAGAATGAAGAGCACTAACAGCTTACACTTCATAATCTTCATGCCCGCCTTGATGGCAAAGCTGCAAGTACTGCTCCACGTCTTTTTGGGGTATTTTAAGTTCACGGGCTATTTCACGTCTTGTCCAGCCATCCGCAGTCAGTTTGCTCACTATTCTGCACATGGTTTTGCTGTCCAGGGCGGTTTCGGAGGGTTTCAATTGCGGGACTACCTTTTTTGGAGTGGGTCTTTTCTTCCTGGTAAACAGGGAAAAAAATAGAATAAAAACCAAGAGTAGGGCAGCCAGAATGATCAGGAAGGGGACAAAGGGGAAGGCAAAACCGTTTCGTTTGGGGATCGGGGAAGGAGTTGCGTCGCTTTGGGTTGGCTGGGGGACAGCTTCCGGAACTGAATCAGGTTTGGCCGTCACGGCTTTGGCAAGTGGTTCCGTGTTTTCTTCAGGGGGCGGAGGAGGTGGCTCTTCATCGCCATGGATCTCGGCCATAAGCTGTTGACCCTTTGCAAAATAAGCAGAGTTATGCGGAATCAGGGACAGCTTTTCAGTTGCTCTGGCACTACCACGTCGATAAAGGAGCTGAGCCCATTTATAAAGAATCTCGCCATCTTCGCGGTAGTCTATATGCAAGTCGTTGAACATCTTATCAGCGCTGTTCAGTTTGCCGGTAGAGCCATAGAATTCTGCAATGGTGATCCTTTCGGCCTTGGATGGTGCAGCAGTGAAGACATCAACGGCCAGGCGATTACCCAGGCGCAGTTGTTCATAGCGGAAAGGTCTGGCTACTGAAATCAGGACGCTGTTGTTATGTTGTTCGACATCGCTCACGATTCCACCAGCTTTGAAGTTTACTGAGGCTTTGCCGGGCAGGTAATCCTTGATCAGCACATCCAGATTTGAACCAGAGCGAGAGATTTCTGTCTCGCTGCTGCCGTTGAGTTGTAGCACCACTCTGGTTACTGCCATACCGTGATTTTCCATATTGACGGATTCAAGGCTTGCCGAGGCACCGAGCAACATTGAAAAGGCAAGCAGGACAAGCATTAGAACAAGCTTTTTCATGATCTATCCTCTTGAGAAGCTATCTGTCTGACAGGGATTTCCGGAGATTAATTCGCAGGCATCGATGGCGATCTGCAGTTCTTCATTAGTCGGGATTACCAGTATGGAGATGGGTGAGTAATCTTTGGATATTACTCCTGGATTGGCGCCTATCTGTTGGTTTAATTCACGGTCGATATGAATGCCGAGATTTTCCAGGCGGGAGCAGATGCGTTGTCGCATTCTAACTCCAAACTGGCCAATCCCACCAGTGAACACCAGCATATCAACTTTGATCAGGTTTGCCACGTAGGCACCGATATAGCGTCTGATGCGATAGGCATAAGTGTCCAGGGCTTCCAAAGCGTCCTGATTGCCCTCTTCGGCAGCCGCTTCAATGTCACGCAGGTCGCTGGAGATTCCGGAAAGGCCGAGCAACCCGCTTTTTTTATTCAGGATATTGTGAACTTCATGGAAGTCGAAACCCCGTTCTTCAAGGTAGAAAATAATGGAAGGATCAAGGTCGCCGCTTCGGGTTCCCATCATCAGGCCTTCCAGAGGGGTAAAACCCATTGAGGTATCCACGGACTTTCCGGCCTGGATGGCGGTTATCGAAGCGCCATTACCCAGGTGACAGGTGATCATATTCGTGTTTTCGGCACTGCGTTTCATCATCTGCAAGGCCAATCCTGCCACGTAGCGATGGCTGGTTCCATGAAATCCATAGCGGCGAATGCGGTATTTGTCGTAAAATTCCCTGGGAATACCATAAAGGTATGCACTGGGAGGCAGGCTTTGATGGAAGGCGGTGTCAAAAACAGCCACCTGCGAAACATTAGGAAAGATCGCTTGCGCTTCCCTGATACCCGTAAGATTGGCGGGATTATGCAAGGGAGCAAGCTCGCAATTGATCTCTATGGCTTGAAACACATCATCGTCTATCACTACCGACGACGAATACTGTTCTCCACCGTGAACCACTCTGTGGCCGATGCCACCTATTTCCATGGGGCTGTTCAGGATCCCTTGTTCTTTATCCAACAAGGCTTGCATCATCTGCTCAAAGGCAATTCGGTGATTGGGGATTTCCAGGATTCGTTGATATTTTTTTCCATTGTATTCCTGGGTTACTTTGCCGTCCGGTAAGCCGATCCGTTCCACCAAACCTTTGCCCAGACTTTGCTGCTCGGGCATTTGGTAGATTTCATACTTCAGAGAGGAACTACCGCAGTTGATCACCAGTATTTTCATCGTTACTGTTTCCTGTCTATCAAATTACAGGTCTGAATCAGTAGGTTGGCTTCTCAAACTGCTACTGATAAACCTGTTTATTTCATATTTTTTGGCCAGCCTAAAAATGGCAAGAAAAATCTGGAGGAGTGTTCGAGGGGGTGATATCGCCTTCTGATCAATCGGGGCGTCCTTTTTCTGTAATCTCCGGACAGGCCGGAGGCTCATCCTTAACATAGATAATCGCTGGTGCCAGTCTTCCCCGGCACTACTTACGCTCTTTCCACCCTCTACCCACCCTCATTGTAATGAGGGAGGAATGAGGGTGGGTGGAGGCTGGAAAGGGGGCGGCGAGAAAGGAGGCTAAAGGATTTCACC
>CAZNGW010000059.1:0-17456 GCA_964572925.1 uncultured Candidatus Cloacimonas sp.
GTAAGGCTGCCAAGAATTAATCTGGTTTTGTTTGTCTGTCCTGCTTTGGGTTCCTCTGGCTTGCTGGCTTGTTCTGAGCTATCAGGAAGTATATCACAAATAACAGGTTACACCCATCCACTGTTCACGGCTTACTGACTTATGGCGAATCCTGCCTGCCCCTATCTTGCCAGGCGAGGTTGAAACAGGGATATGAACATGGAAAGCTGCCATGAATTTCATTGACAAAATCACCCTTCTGAACATCATGGCAAGTTAAGGAATAATATGGAGACACTTGATGGACAACCGCATTTATGAATACCTTAGCGTATTCATCATGGCCTGGCTGTTGGTTTATGGCCTTACGCCATTTATCATCCGGCTGGCAAACGCGCTGAACTTTGTGGATAAACCTGAAGCGCGCAAAATACACCTGAAAAGCGTTCCCCTCTTGGGTGGGTTAAGCGTGGCAATCGGATTTGTCCTGCTGTGTATCTATGATGTTCTGATCTCACCAGGGCGGTTTTTTGACAAACCCATGTTGGGATACCTGGCCGGCACGGGGATAATTGTGCTTTTGGGGCTCTGGGATGACCGCAAGGGGATGAAACCCATGGTAAAAATGCTTGGTCAGTTCGTGGTCAGTCTGGTGTTTATCGTGTCCAATTTCACGCTGGTTGAGCTGGGGCTGATGTTTGGCAGCATCTATATCTCCCTGCCCATCATGGTGTTGTGGATGGTGGGTCTGATGAATGCCCTGAATTTCCTGGATAATATGGATGGCATTATCAGTGGGATGGCTGGCATTCTGGGACTTGGTTTTTTCGCATTTGCCCTCATCAATACTACGCAAAGCAATCTCGAAGCTATGGCATTGATGGCTTTGATTTCGCTCAGTTTTGCCGGTTCTGCCTTTGGTTTTCTGCCATATAATTTCAATCCTGCCCGCATCTTTCTCGGCGATGCAGGAAGTATGTTTATCGGTTATTTCCTTTCTTCGATGGGAATCCTGATGGCTCGTTATGCCGGTAACCGCTATAATGACAAGTTTTTCTATTTATTGCCGGTGTTGCTGTTGTCCTATGCCATTTTTGACATTTCGCTGGTCAGTTATACCCGCAGAAGGGATGGACGCCATGTGATGCAGGGTGGGAAAGACCATAGCACGCACCGTATTAATAATGTGCTGGGATCCATAAAGGTAACCGCAGCAATAATCTATACCATCAATGTGTTAATCGTGCTGACTGCGATCATCATCTTCAGGATCGGAAACAGGCATCTTTTAATTATCACTACCCTGATGTTCGCGGCCTTTTTTCTGGCCTTCGGACGCAAGCTGGATCAGGTTCCCATCCAGGTTCCAGAGAACCAGCAAAAGCATAAAACGGAGTGAATATGGAAGCGATTGTTTTGGGTTCTGGTCCCGGCTTGCCTCAAGCAGATCGGAATCTCTCCAGTGTTCTGGTAAAAAAAGGTGTTCAGATTGTTTTGGCGGATTGCGGGGATGGTTGCATCCGGCGTTTGATGGATCATGGGATCAAGGCTGATGATCTTGATGCCATTTTTATCACTCATTACCACCCTGATCACGTAGGGGGTCTGTTCATCCTGTTGCAGATGCTTTACTTGCAGGGCAGGAAAAAAAGCTTGCCGGTATTTTTACCGGAACGTCCAGCAGCCTTTGTAGAGATCATGCAATTGATGTATACGTTCAGCCAGAAATTTGGCTTCAAGCTGCAGATCCAGGATATGGAGCAGGTGGAGCTTTTCTTCGATTGGATAAGTGTGGAGCCCACCGATCACCTGCTTGGATATGCAGACATTATCAAAGAACATAACCTGCTGAACCAGATGCAGAGCTGGGCAATATCCTTTTCTGGCGACAACGGAAAATTAGTATATAGCAGCGATCTGGAAACCACAGACTGCATTGCCGGATTTTTACAGGGAGCCCATACGGTCATTGTGGATGCGGGTCATCCAACCGCAGATCAGATACTTAAAATGAAATATCTGAATATACAACGCATTATCCTTACGCATGGGATCAGTGCAGAACTGGAAGCCAGGAAGAACGAACTGGAAGAGGAATTGTTTGAATTTGCCCAAGAAGACGTGGTATATCACATATAATGCAGTCCTGATCCTCAGCTTGGCAATACTTTTCACGGGTTGTGAAATCAACCGGTTGAAAAGTGCGGAAGATCTATATAGCCGTAAGCGCTATGCCGCAGCGATCCAGGAACTCGACGATCTGATCAAGAGTGCGAATAATGGCGCGATTGCCACTCGTGCTGAGATTACCCGCTCCAATAGTTATGCCGCTTTGGGAGAAGCTGCTTCAGAGCGTGCCAACTGGCCTTTGGCAATTCGTTTTTTCAAGCTGGCAAATTCCGATACCGCCAATCTGCGCTTAGCCGAGATCTATCGTGATCTGGGTGCGGATGCTTTTCGGAATGGCGATATTGAGGGTGGGAAAGCTTATCTGGATGCCATTATGCGCGAAGCACCCCAAAGCCCTTTGATTCCTGAGATCATTTATCGTCGGATCGGCTACTTTATGGAAGTGAAGAAAGATGTGGATTCTGCCTGGGCAGACTATATGCAACTTTTTGACAGCTTTCCCAATAATCCTTATGAAATTCAAGCCCGCAACTATGTCCTGCGTTTTATCCCAGGCAAGATCGAATATGCCAGAATCCTGAATGAGCAGGGATATTATACTGATGCCCTGAAAGTTCTGTTTGAGTTGGCAAAGTATCCGGTTGTCGATTTGGATGGAATCAATAAGCTGATTTCCGACGTTTATGAAAAGCAAGCGGAAGAGTATATCACCGATCAGGACTATGTGGAAGCAGACAGGCTGTTCCGGATCGCCATGCAATATTACCCATCCAAAAAGGACAACATCAACCGACGTCTGGAAGCAATCACCTCACTATATGTAACCAAGGGTAACAGCCTTCTGGAAGCCGGTGATTTTGCCGGAGCGTTGGTGCATTACCGAAAGACTTTTGACATTATTCCCGATTATCAGCCGGCTTTGGATGCCATAGACAGGCTGTTTACCATTCAGGAAAACATCAGAAAAGCGTCAGCCCAGTTTATTGAGGGAGAAAAATATGAAGCCCAGGGCAAACTTAACGATGCCCTGAAAGCCTTTTCAACAGCATACTCGCTGGATCCTAAAAGCGAATACAGGCAAAGAGCAACCCTCATTCAAAACATGATAGACGCGACAAAAAATCCGGCTGGTTTTGCCAGAAGAATAATCGACGAATACCGGGGTGGTATTCTGAATTCCAGGATCATGGCACAGAAAAACGAGTTGCTGAAGCGTTATAAGCCAGGTGAGATCAGAGACAGCGGATGGAAAATGATGCTTTCCACAGGTCAGTATAAATATGAGGCACGTTACGACCTGATGAGCCCTGGTGAAACCTATCTCTATGTTTGGCAGGTAAATCTCAGGGATCGTAGCATAATTCCGTTAAACAAGCTTTCGGAGACCTTGCAAAAATGAAAGCAACCTTGTTGATTCTGGCTTTTATCCTGTTGCTTAGCCCTCTGTTGGCACAGACTTTTGACATCCAGGCCTTTTCCGACAGCACCAAATACGGTTGGAAAGACTACCTTGACCGTAATGCCTACCTGCAGGATCTGAATCACCGTCAAAGCCTTCTGCAGATTTACGAATTGGAAGCCCAACCCCTGAATGCCAATATCGTGAAATCCACTCTAATCCCGGGTTGGGGACAATTTTCCACCAACGCCAATACCAAAGCGACGGTGATCCTGAGTACCGAACTTGTTTTAATCGGGACATCTCTGTATTTTATGGATCGGGCGATGGGCAATTACCGCCTCTACGAACAGGCTACCCAGGTGGAGGACATTGAGGATTATTACAAGGCAGCTCAGGTGCCCTACCAGTATTCTTTCATTCTGATGGGATTTGCGGGAATCGTTTGGATCTATAATATCTTCGATGTGATACAATCCACCCAGGCCTATAATGCAAATCTATGGGAAGATATCATGCAGCGCAACAATAACAGTCCTGTGCAAATCACCCCCAACGGCGTGGAAGTGAGGTTTTAGATGGCCACTGGCAGATTGATCATCCTGGGTACTGTGTTGTTAATCACATTGACGGTCAGTTCCTGTGGCCTGAAACGCAGTAATCCGCTTGATCCATTGGGGAATAGCGGAGTGGTTACACCCGATCCCGTGGTCGGGATTACCTACAGCACCTCTGCGGCAAACCAGAATCCCCGTTCGGTTACCTTGCGCTGGACAGCCAACAGTCCCAGCAACACAAGCGGTTATTACGTTTACCGGGGTTTGGGCTACTTTTCGGCTTTTGCGTTGATTGACAGTGTGCAGGTGAATGAATACATCCATAGCAGCGCCAGCGACATTACCGTGCAGCCGGGAGATTATTACTACCGGATTTCTGCTTACAAGGGTTATCCGGCTGGGAATCTGGAAGGACGCAAATCCGAACCTATCTTTGTGCGAATCCCCTGAGATGATTCCAGCCTATCTTGCCCGGGAACTGAACGACCGGCAACTTGAGGTGGTTACCGATACCGAAAATCCTATTCTGGTGCTGGCAGGGGCAGGTTCCGGAAAAACCCGTTCCATCATCTATCGGGCAGCTTATCTGATTCGCGAAAAACAGGTTCCGCCCTGGAAGCTGTTGATAGTTACCTTTACCAACAAAGCGGCCAGGGAACTCCAGGAAAGGCTTGAAAAGCTTTTAGGCATTCCAATGCGAACGCTCTGGGTGGGAACCTTCCATTCTCTTTGTTCACGCATTCTGCGTTTCGAGTCCATCCATCTGCCATTTAATTCAAATTTTTCAATCTACGATGAGGATGCTCAGAAATCACTGCTGAAAAAGCTCTATAAGGAACATGGCTTCGATGCGGGCAAAATTCCCATCAACAAAGTCCTGGGGCGCATCGGACGTTATAAGAACAGATTGTTCCTGCCTGAGGATTTGCTGGGTAACCTCGTGGAAGAGGACAAAGAGCAAAGCAGTATCATCAATATCTACCGGCTTTACCAGCAGCAACTTCTGCTGAATCAAGCTTTGGATTTCGATGATATTCTGCTCTACACGGCAAGGCTGCTGCAGGACAATGAGCAGGTGCGGGACAAATATCGCAACCAGTTTCATTACATAATGATAGACGAATATCAGGACACCAATAAAGCCCAGTTTGAAATCATACATCAGCTTGCTTCAGGTCATCAGCGAGTTTGTGTGGTAGGCGACGACGACCAGGCCATTTATAGTTTCCGGGGTGCCAGTTTGCGCAATATCCTGGAGTTTGAACGGGACTACAGCAACGTAAAAAGTATCCGCTTGGAACAGAATTATCGTAGTACCGGCCACATTCTGGCTTTGGCGAATGCCGTTATTTTACATAATCGGCGCAGGCACAGCAAAGAGCTATGGAGCGAACTTCCAGATGGAGATAAGCCCAGGCTGCAAACCTTCCAGAGCGAGATAGATGAGGCAAACCGGGTGATCGAAGCTGTAAAACACCTGCACCAAACTGGGATGCTTTATCGTCAGATGGCAATTCTCTATCGCACCAATGCCCAATCACGGGTTTTCGAAAGCAGCCTCATGCAGGCAAAAATCCCATACAGTATTGTGGGGGGGCAGCATTTCTACCAACGCAAGGAGATAAAAGACTTGCTTGGTTACCTGGCAACCCTTTGCAACAGCAGCGACAATGAAAGTTTGTTACGAATAGTAAACGAGCCACCTCGCGGGATTGGCCAGACCAGCGTAAACAGACTTATATCCTATGCAGCCAAAACCCGGATCAGCATCTACTCCGCTTTGCAAAATGCCGAGGCAATAGAAGAACTGGGTTCTGGAGCTAAAAAGCGGATTGCTGAGTTTACCCAGCAGCTTTTATCCTGGAAAACCATGGCCATGCACAGTCCGGCTCTGGAAGTGGTGAAAACCATCATCGAGGAGCTTGGTCTCATCAGCCAATACCGCAAGAGCAGCGATCCGCGGGAAATCGCCAGAGCGGAAAACCTGATTGAATTCGTAAGCTCAGTAAGCGAATTTAGCGAACAATTTGCCAAGGACAACGACCGACAGCCTTTAGTGGAGGACTTTTTACCTTTCGTAGCCCTGCAAACAGATATGGACATGGTAAAGGAGGAGGCGGATTCCCTGCGCCTGATGACTTTGCACAATGCCAAAGGCCTGGAATTCGAAGCGGTTTTCATCGTTGGCCTGGAAGAAGAGCTCTTGCCGCACCGGATGAGCATGGACAGCCGCGAGGAGATCGAGGAGGAGCGCAGACTCTTCTACGTGGGAATCACCCGTGCCAAACGCTTCCTGCAGCTTAGCAACGCCAATTCCCGCAGACTTTATGATACTTTTTACTTCGCCAAACCCAGCCGTTTTCTGGGGGAGGTTGATGCTGCTTTGTTTGAACTGCCCGGAGGTGATCCCGGAATTGCCCCGGCTCCGAATCGCATCAAAAAACCGAACAAGGTGGTTAAGGAAAACCAGAAACACTACCGCATCGGCCAGAAGGTATTCCATGGCGAATATGGACTGGGGGTGATTCTCAGCGTGGACGGCGAAGGCGAAGACGCCAGACTTACCATCTCCTTTGCCGGCAAACTTGCCAAAATTATGGGCAGCTACGTGCAGACGGAGTTTTAAAGGTAAAGGGATCATAAGTGGAAAGGTGTAAACGTGGAACGATGAAACCCATTGCCGAACTCCATACATTTCTTCTACCCTTCTCTCTTGCATTAAGAGTGAATTACGGGTGCATTAAGGGTCACACGCTTAATTCACGCTTAATGCTCGCATATTTGTTCCGGATTAGCCGTGTGCTACCTGACGGGCGCCACTCTGCATCATGGTTCTCTGCTTTTCTCTGCTTATACCTGAAAAACCCTGCTTCCTCATTCCTGCGAAAGCAGGAATCTTATGTAACTAAAGGAGATCCCGGATCAAGTCCGGGATGAGGTTCGTTTTTCATGAGCAGTTGCGAAAACGTAGTTTTCATTGTTGTTTCCCTGTGGTTAATTAAAAAGCTACAAAACCATCTCCGTGTTTTGGAGCAAATCTTTCGCTCAGATGCAGGATCGGCATCCTATACTACAGGCCAAATCCCGTGTTTCACCTTTCCACCTTTCCACCTTTCCACTTTTACACTTTTACACCTTTCCACCTAAGATAATGCTCTACCAAAAGATAAAAGACATTCTTGCTCTCAGTGATTTCATGTGCAGCATTCCATTGCTGCCACTGGACAAACAGGCTCTCCAGATTTATCATTTATCTCCAAGTGCCCGTGCTTTGGTTGCGGTTCATCTCTGGAGACACAGCGGAAAAAACGTGATCATTGTTTCGCAGGACGATATCATCGCCGAGGACATCTGGGATGATTTGTGCACCCTGATCGGTAAAGAAAATGCACATTATCTGCCTGACTATGAGATTTTGCCCTATGAGGAACGCTCGCCGCACTATAGCATTCGCGCCACCCGTATGGAGAGCATCCTGTCTGCTCTAACTGATGAAGGCAGTGGTATTTACAGCCTGTCAATCCGTTCTTTCGGACGCTACCTCCCTGCCCGGGAAAGTGTTGCCCGCAATATTCTTCAGCTCAAAAAGGGTATGGAATACGACCCGGACAAGCTGCTGCACGATCTGCATAATATGGGTTATGACATTCAGTATCAGGTCGGCAAAGTGTATCAGGCTGCCCGTCGTGGAGGGATAATCGATGTTTTCAGCCCGCCGTTGCTTACACCAGTTCGTCTGGAATTCTGGGGTGATGAAATTATTGGCATGAAGCCATTTTCGGTGGCTACACAAAGAAGTGGAACAGAACACCTTGCACAAATGACGGTTATCCCTGCCCGTGAGCTGAGCTTGAATGAGGTGGATAGTGGTTCACCGATCATTTCACGCATCCGGGAAAAGGGTTTTTTTGAAGGGATAGAGAATTTCTATCCCCTGCTTTGTAAGAAATTAGAGCTTTTTGCGGATTACTTTTCTGCCGGGCAGCGCATTCTGGTATGGAATAATTACAGTTACATCTATGAAGAATATCTGGCTCTGCAGGAACAAACCCTTTCCGCTTATAAAAAAGAAGCAAGAAATCACACCAAAGGCCGTATGCCACGTCCTGAAGCCATGCTTGCCGATGAGGATTCTTTTGCCCGGTTGAAAAACCACAGCGAAAACCTGTATCTATCGCAAAGTGAATTCGTTCTGCCTTTTGCCACAGAGAATATCCGTGCCCCCTTTGAGGCTCAGCCGGGTTTTGAAGCCGATCTTAGCATTCTGGCAGACCGGCTCTTCAGCCTGAAAAAAACAGGCTGGCAGTCCTGGCTGCTCTTCGATAACCAAAGCCAGGCAAAACGCATGGAGCAAAGCCTGATGAGCGCTCCCTTCACCACCCATCTGGGAGTTTTGCACGAAGGTTTTTCGATTGGTGATTGCAAGCTGAATCTCTGGACTGACCATGAGATCTTCAATCGTTACAAACGCAAGCGTTATGCTCCCCGCTATGCCCCTGGCGAAACGATTATCGACTATGAAAACCTGAAACCGGGTGATTATGTGGTCCACGTAGATCACGGGATCGGAGTTTTCGAAGGCCTGAAGATCATCAAACTTGATGGCCAGGATGTGGAATGCCTGGTTTTGCGTTATGCCGGCGATGATAGAGTTTATGTGCCTACTTTCCAGCTGTCTTTGGTAAGCAAATACATCGCTGAAGAGGGCGCTTCCCCTGTTCTGAATAAAATCGGGAGCGCCAAATGGAGTGCCACCAAACATCGTGCTGCTCAGCAGATAGAGCTTATTGCCGCAGATATAGTCAAGCTCTATGCGGAACGTAGCGGTAGGCTTGGCATTTCGCACAAAGCTGATTCCGAATGGCAAAAGGAACTGGAAGAATCCTTCATCTATGAGGATACACCTGACCAAAGCAAAGCCAGCCGGGAAATCAAAGACGATATGGAATTGCCCTCGCCGATGGAGCGTTTGCTGTGTGGAGACGTAGGTTTCGGTAAAACGGAAGTGGCGATCCGGGCTGCCTTCAAAGCCGTTTGTAGCGGCTATCAGGTTGCGGTTCTGGCACCTACAACCTTGCTGGTGGAACAGCATTGGCGGGTTTTTAGGGAAAGGCTTGCCCAATATCCGGTAAAGGTTGCCATGTTAAGCCGTTTTCGCTCTCCGGCATTGGTTGCCAAAGACGTTTTGGGGATCAGAAGCGGGAGTGTGGATATCGCCATTGGAACCCACAGACTGCTGTCCAAGGATATAAAATTCCCAAAGCTTGGGCTGTTGATCATAGATGAAGAGCACCGCTTCGGAGTTCGCCACAAGGAAAAACTGCGCAGCCTGCAAAGTAACGTGGATACCCTTTACATGAGCGCTACGCCCATCCCGCGCACCTTGAATATGGCACTCTCCAAGCTGAAAGAGATTTCCCTGATGCAGACTTCGCCCAAAGAACGTCTGCCGATCAGGACTATCATTACCCCCCGCGATATGGATGTGATCAAGGATGCCATTCGAAGAGAGCTTGACCGGGGTGGACAGGTTTTCTTTATTCATAACCGCGTGGAAACCATTGAGACTGTGGCAGCTGAACTGCGCAGCGAAATGCCCAGTGTTCGTTTTGGAGTTGGCCATGCCCAAATGCCGGAACACCATCTGGAACAGGTGATGGACGCCTTTCTGAGCAAGGAATATCAGGTTTTGATCTCAACAACGATTGTGGAAAATGGCATAGACATCCCCAACGCCAATACCATCCTGATCGACCGTGCCGATACCTTTGGCCTGGCTCAGCTTTATCAAATGCGGGGTCGCGTTGGACGCAGCAATCGTCGTGCCTATGCCTATCTGCTTATTCCAAAAGGCACTACGCAGCTTGCCCGGCACCGCTTGGAAGCGCTTACCCAATACGATTACCTGGGTGCTGGTTTTCAGGTTGCCTTGCGCGATCTGGAGCTTAGAGGTGCTGGCACAATTCTGGGAACCAAACAAAGCGGAATCATCCAAGCCATTGGCTTCAACTACTATAACCGGATTCTGGGCAAGGCTTTGGAAGCTGCTGAACGGGGTGAAAAAATCGACCTCAGCGAAGACGAACCTCAGGCCTCCAAGCAAAAAGTGCGCACCGAAATAGACCTTTATTTTCCACCCGATTACATTGATGACGATGAAGAACGCCTGCGCATTTATCGCAGGTTGGGCGAGCTGAATGAACTGAGTGAGATTGATGAGTTTGAGCTGGAGCTATTGGACCGTTTCGGTGCCTTGCCGGAACAGGCGCGTTGGCTGCTTAACTACTTCAAACTTAGCCAGTTGTCAAAGAGGTTCCACCTTTTGAATTGCCAGGTAAAAGCCGATAAACTGATCATGGAGTTTGACCCTAAACAGATGCCATCCAAACAGGATATCCTGCATTTTAGCAGTAAGATAGACCTTCCTCAGCGCTTCGACGCTGGCAAGAACCTTAAGCTGATCGTGGAACTAAATCCTGAAGTAGATTATCTGCAGCAGTTTGAAACAGCGATTGAGATATTGAAGCTTTAGATGGAATTCCCGTCTTCACTGGAATCCCCGTCTCTCTGGGAATTCCCGTCTCTGACGGGAAAGGCACAAACTGTCTCTGACCGTTTGCTTTACGCCTGTCTGAGAGAGGCTAACCTTGCCTGTGTGACACAGGCATTCCTACTTTCCAATACAGAAATTACTGAAAATGTGCCCTAGCAGATCATCGGGAGTGATCACCCCTAAAATCTCTTCTAATGCGGAACTGGCAGTTCCCAGCTCAAAAGCGGTAAACTCATAACCCAAACCATCATCCAGGCTCTGCAAAGCCTGCTTCAAGGCAGCTATAGCTTTCTCCAGGGCAGCCAGATGCCGGCTATTGGTGATTAGTGGTTTATTCACCAGCTCATCGGAAAGATTCAAGCGACTCAGGATGGAAGCAGTTAATTGCTCCAGACCTTTGGTTGTTACTGTGTTGCAAATGATCAGATCATTGGCTGTTTCATAAACTGAGCCCAGTAGGTCTGATTTGCTAACAACCAGCAATGTCTTATGCCAAAGCTCCTGAGCTATAGTTGTTTCTTCCAGGTTTATACTTGGAGTTTGCTCTGGCCTGGCTTCCTTCAGGTAGATAATCAAATCCGCATCCTGCATCAACTCATAGCTTTTTTCTATGCCCTGAATTTCTATCTCATCGCTTGAGATGCGAAGTCCGGCTGTATCATAAATAACGAGGGGAAAGCCATTAAGCGAGATGCTCTCTTCCAGGTAATCCCTGGTTGTACCGGGGTGAGGAGTAACGATTGCCCTGTTTTGCTGAAGCAAGGCATTGAAAAGTGATGACTTACCTGCATTAGGTGCACCTGCCAGGCAAACTTTTATCCCTTCCCTGATAACTCTTCCTTGTTCGCCTTTGGCGGCAAGTTCTTCAGCGTTGTCAAGAGTGATATTTATCTGATTCCGTAAGGCATCCAGGTCTATCTGGGGTAAGTCCTGATCGGCGAAATCTATAGCCAGTTCACAGCGCAACCTGGCCTGCGTGATCTGCTGTAAAATGCCCTGCAGATGTTCGCTTAGCATGCCTTTAAGTTGTAACAGGGCAGCATGTTCCGCTTTGGATGCCTGAGCCTGGATCAGGTCATTCACGGCTTCAGCCTGGCTGAGGTCGAGTTTACCATTCAGGTAAGCCCGTAGCGTAAATTCACCCGGTTCTGCCAATCTGCAATTCTGTAAAAAGGTTTTCAGGATACGGTTGGTTAGATTTGGATTACCGTGACAGGAGATTTCCAGACTCTCTTCACCGCTATAACTGTGGGGAGCCTTGAAAACCGAGATTAGAACTTCATCGATGTCCTGCTCTTGCCCATCGTGCATAAAACCATGAATCAGCCTATGGGAAGGCGAATTCAGCAGTTTACTGGCAGGGCGAAAATACTTTGCAGCAAGTTCTGTGCAGCCTTTTCCGGATATCCGTAGAACTGCGATAGCAGAATGTCCAGCCGGAGTCAAAGGAGCGATAATAATATCGCTGGCAAATCTCATAACTCGCTAAGTATCTGCTTTGCAATAGATTCAGGGTCAAGCTGAAGCAGTTTGAGAAGTTCGCTGGTCTTGCCATGGGTTACGAACTCATCGGGATAACCGATGCTGCTTACCTTTACCGTTTCTCCTGAAAGTTCCTGGGCTATCCTTGCTCCCAGTCCCCCAATTCTGCTTCCGGTCTCAATAGTCCAAATTCGGGGACAGCTTGTAGCGATTTCTTTCAAGGTATCCATATCCAAGGGCTTGATAGCTCTGAGTTGCACCAAGGTTGCCTTAACCCCACTCTCTGCAAGCAGTTGCCAAACCCTTTCAGCAGTGTGGAAAGCGTCGCCGGCCGCTACCAAAGCTATGTTTCCTTCGTTATTGTGAACCACTGCTTTGAAGGGATCGAACTCCTCACCTAAAGAAAGCTCAGGAAGGCATTTGGCAGTTCCTCTGGGGTAACGGAGCGCAACCGGACCAAGGGCATAGCTGGCAGCCCAGGACAGCATTGCTTCCAGTTCAGCAGCATTTTCAGGGGCCAGGATCACAAGATTGGGGACAAAGCTTAAGAAAGCTATGTCGAAAGCTCCATGATGCGTGGCGCCATCTTCACCTACCAAACCAGCCCGGTCGATGCAAAAAACCACAGGTAAATTGGGTAGCGCCACATCGTGGATCACCTGATCCAAAGCACGCTGCATGAAGGTGGAATAGATAGCCACAAAAGGCTTTATGCCCTTGGTTGCCATGCCTGCGGCCAGGGTGATGGCATGCTGTTCAGCGATGCCAACGTCAAAAAAACGCTCGGGAAATTTCTGTTCAAAGGGGGTTAAGCCCGTTCCAGCGGTCATGGCAGCAGTTATGGCAGTGATCTTGGGATTTTTGGAGGCCAGTTTTACCAGGGCGTTACCCATTACTTCGCTCCAGCTATCCTTGCCGCTGCTTACTTGTTTACCGCTTTTTGGTTCAAAGGGTCCGATTCCGTGGAAGAGTGCGGCATCCTTTTCGGCGGGAGCATAGCCTTTGCCTTTTTGGGTAACCACATGCAGCAAGACCGGGCCTACCATGAATCCTTTCACGCGTTTCAGGATGGTAAGCATGTGATCGATGTCGTGACCGTCGATGGGACCAACGTATTTAAAACCAAGGTCTTCGAAGATAATATTGGGCACCAGGATGTTCATCATGGATTCTTCCAGCTTCTGCGCACCATAGATGAAACGTCTGCGGATGCTGGAAGGAAGGCTGCCACTGAGATCCCAAATCTGCTTTTTCAGGGTGTTGTAGGAACGGCTGGCCAACATACGTGCCATGTATTTTTGCAGGCCGCCTACGTTTTTACTGATGGACATGGCGTTATCATTAAGCACCACGATGAATTTGTCTTTTTGCAGGTGTCCGGCATGGTTAAGAGCTTCAAAACTCATGCCTCCGGTCAGGGCTCCATCGCCAATCACAGCAATGCAATGTCCCTTTTCCTGATTGAGGTCCCGGGCACAAGCCATACCCAAAGCCGCAGAGATGGAGGTGCTGCTGTGGCCTGTGGTAAATGCGTCGCAGGGGCTTTCATTGCGATTGGTAAAACCGCTGATCCCATTCAGTTGACGTAGTGTGACGAATTCCGCATTGCGTCCAGTGAGGATTTTCCAGCCATAACTTTGATGGCCAACGTCCCAAACGATGCGGTCTTTCAGGGGGTCAAAGAGCTTCAGCAAGGCGATGGTAAAATCCACTGCCCCCAAGCTGGGAGCGATGTGTCCCCCTGTTTCGGAAACCACTTCCACGATCCGGATGCGCACCTCTTTGGCCAGAGTTTTCAGCTCGTCATTGGTTAATTTCTTGATTTGTGCCGGGTCTTTTATTCTTTCCAGTATCATCTTAGTTCATTTCTTTCCTTGTTGGTGCCTAATATCTTTTACACTTTAGCCTTGGATTCTTCGCTTTTTACGATCACCAATTCTAAGATAACCAAGCCGAAGGCGATCGCCAAGAGAGTTTTCCAGAGGTCATGCCCCAGACGGGAGAAGAATAGCTTCTGCAGCCAGTCTTTTCCGAGTTTTTTTACTCCGGCGGGAGGATGAAGTTCGGCACGGGAGTCGCTGTAGTCTATGTTTATGGCAATCGCACTGCTGCGAGGGGTGTCCGGCTCCAGGATATAAACCCCAGGCTCATCGGTGAGGTATTTGTTTCCGCTGATCAATTCTCCGCGTGGCAATTTCAACTGATTGAAAGAAAGAACATCTCCCAGTTTGGTTTTGCTGTCGGGAACCTCAGTACCGCTGATAAAATCCAGGGTGCGAAAGGCCAGCACTGGGAAAGCGGGATCGATAAAGAATGGATTGGCCAGGCTGCTGATATTCCACAGCCACAGGACTTGCTTGTCTTTCACCACCAATAAAGGATCTCCGGAAGCGGAAACCAAGGTGGTCGAGCCCTTGTTCAGAGCCTGCCAGTAATCGCCTATCAAGTTGTTTTTCAATGGTTTGCCTGAGATTAGTGAAGATATGTAATGGTGTTTGTTAAGGTTATCTATGCTGGCTGCCTTCTGCATCCGGTTTTTGATCTCCAGATTGAAGGCCGAATTCAAGTAGGATTTAAGATCGGCATTCAAGCTGTTTCCGGTAAGGATGAGAAGCCCCAATTTCCGGTTACCAAGGGTGGTAAGGATTTCTCTCAGGCGTGGACTAAGGCTGCCAGGTTCATAGAGGATGAATATCTGAAAGTTGTCCAAAGATCCGATTGACATCGTTTCGGGACTGATTAGGCTTACAGTTGCGCCACTATAAACATTAAGCAGAGAAGCGAGGATAGGCGGGAGGCTACGGTTTTGGGTGATAACGGCGATACGAGGTTTACTATAAAAAGGGAAGCTGAAATAGCATCGGTTGTCAGCAGTTTGACGCTCGTCATTCACTTCGATATAGCCATTTTGCCAGCCATCGCTACGAAGTTCCACATTGATCGTTTCGGTGATACTTTGTCTGGCGGGGACGCTTACAAAACGTTCAGCAAGCTTGATGTCGTTCACCACGGCTTTCACCAATAGGTCTTTACGTTCGCGGACGCCATGATTTTCCACGCTGAATTGAATGAGTTGCTGGTTGCGTCTGTCTACCAGTTGAGGAAGGACTTTGGCTGCACTGCAAGCCACATTTTCATAATCTCTGGTTTCAGGAAGCGGGATGGTGGCGATTGGAACCTTGCTTTTCAGTTTTTCTGCAGGCCTGCGGTTATCGGTAAGCAGATAGATTTCCTGATTGGGGAGTTGACTTTCGCTCAGTTTCTGTTCGGCCAATAGCAGCATATCAGATAGCGGGAGGGGGGTATAGGTGATTCCAAGCTGTTCCAGGAGGCTTTCTGGAATTTTACCGGCATAGATCTGGCTGTGCAGCAGATTCCAGGTTTTGTCCGAACTGATAAGGATCAAACGGTCGTCCGGGTTGGTTTTGGCATTGATCTTTTTGATTGCGTCCCGGGCATGCTGAAGCTGGCTTTTACCTTCTTCAGCATAGTCCATGCTGTATGATGTGTCCAGCAAAATTGCCAGAGCGGTGGGAGGGTGCTTGGACGAAGGCTTGAACCTCGCTGAGGAAAACATCGGCCGGGCAACGGCCAAAGCAACCAGTAGAATGATCAGCATGCGGATGATCAGCAACAGGATATTCTTCAGCTTGCTACGGCTTTTCTCCTGCTCTTTGCTAAGCTTGATAAAACGCAGAGACGGGAAAAGCACCCTTTGGGGCTTCTTTTTGGCCAGCAACCAGATCAACAGCGGTAGAATCGTGGCTGCGGCAAAGAACAGCAGAGAAGCATTCAGAAAGGAAAGCTGAAACATCTAAATCCCAAGGCTGAGGGCAAAAAGGTATTCACTGTCGGCCAGATGCAAGCCCGAATTATTCAGGGAAAAGTCGAAGCGGATAGTTTTGTAATAATAACCACCGCCAAAGGTGTAGTTTATGTTGTTTGCACCGTAGAAATCATGGCTGTAAAGCCCCATGCGGATGTCCATGGTTTGGCGGGTAGCGCTGGGGTCTTCAGAACTGGTGCTTCCGCTGTTTGTTCCCCAATTCCATTGGTAGCCATAACCGAGGTGATAGGTGGTATCGGGGGTTTTGGAGATTTTATTCTGGACGCCTGCCGTGTAAGTGCTGTTACCGCTTTTCCAGCCCATGCCCAGAGAGGAACGGCGTTGCAGCGAAACAGGATCGTAATTCTCCCACCACAGCCTGGAAAGCAGGTCGTAAAAAGTGCCGGCATATACTATATTGCCAACCGTGTAGGTAAAGCCAAGATCGGCGGAAACACCTTTCACCTTGTCATCGATAAAGCCATCCCGCACCATCAGATTCCCAAGTCTGTGTTCAGCAAGGTAAATCAAACGTCCGGAAAGATATTTAACGTTCAGTCCTGCACCGAGTTTCTGATATTTTTTGTCTTTGGCTCCTATGGAGAATTGTAGCTTATCAAGCTGGTAATCATAATATCTGCTGCTGTCACCGCTGGCTGAAAACTCGCTGATGTGAACACCGGCCACGGGTTGATAGGCAAAGGAAACTTGCTTGGTATTCAGCACAAAGTATTTGAATTGCTTGGCTTTAAGGGCATTGCTGATATTTACGGCTTCCCAGTAGGCAATGTCATCTTCATTTTTCAGCCGGAAGGACAGGGAAAAGGAACTCAGCTCATTATCGGCCATCAAAGCCGGATTGGAAAAGGCGGCATAGGGATCATCTGAATTAATCAGGTTAATTGCTCCGGTTCCCATGGTTATGGGTGAGACGTTATTTTCAGGGATCAGGTAGTCATAGCTGGAGATCGGGAGTGGGGTTTGCTGGGCATGGAGGATGGTAAGGCCAAGCATCAATGCCAGCCACAGGATCGGTAGGCGCAAATTCCCTGCGCTCAATCCAGGCACTATCCTCCCTCTATCCTCCCTCATTGCAATGAGGGTGGGTTGAGGGTGGGTAGAGGGTCGGTTGAAGCCGGGGAAAAAGAAAGGGAAAAACTTCATTGAAACTCCGTAGGGATCAGTTGAAACCGGCGTTCAGCAGCCGGCAACGGACGTAGTTCGCCAGATAGTATCCGGCGATTCCGGTGGCAATTCCGGCCACCGCATCGACAAACCAGTGGTAATGACAAAAAACCGTGGCCAGGGAAAGAAAAAAGGCAATCACAGAAAACAGATAACCCAAGGGGCGGACAAGACGCAAAGCAGCCACTGTCAGAACCAGGGTTACGGCAATATGACTGCTGGGGAAGGCACCTCCCAGATGATTGGAGGTGCGGTAGATGAAAACCATGAGATGGGTAAAAGGTCCGGCATGGTAGGTTTTGGTAAGTTCCATGGCTTCGGGGATGTAGCGGCCTCCAATTACGG